>CALMMO010000152.1 GCA_937868455.1 uncultured Marmoricola sp. | reverse complement strand
AGCTTGCTCGGGCTTTTGTGTTGAGCAAGCGTCTGTTGAGGAGCGAGCGCAGCGAGCGACGATCACAGGCGCGCATGCGGTGTGGCTTCGTGGGGCGTGGTGTGGGCTTTTGTGTTGAGCAAGCGTCTGTTGAGGAGCGAGCGCAGCGAGTGACCTAGATCCAGCCCCTGTCCTCGAGCGCGGAGGCGAGCAAGCGCTGTGGCGGCAATCCGCCAACCTTCCCGGTTTGAGTCTCCCTGGCACGTCGGCGTCACTAGCGTCGCCGCCAAGCACTCACACGGGAGGTACCAATGACGAAGGCATCACTGGGGCGACGTTTGGCGGGAGCGCTGCTCGCTCTGGGCGCATCAGCCACGATGACAGTCGCCGCAAGCACGCCCGCGCAAGCAGCGACTTGTTATGGCGGTGCGGTTCAGGTGACGAACTGGACCAGGAGTACGACGTACGACTGGCAAACGCCGATCTACAAGACGTCCAGCCGGTGCGCTGACATCAACATTCGCTCCAATCTCCCGGCGAACTCCTGGCGGGTGCACTGGATCGACAAGGGCACCTACGGACCCTGGCGCTACTTGGACACCACGAGCACCAAGTGGGCCGTAGTGGCGACCGACGTGAAGGATTACACGCGGTTCCGCATCGAAGTCACGGGTGAAGTCATTCAGGCGAACCCGCCCGCGACGCTTGGATCGATGTACGTCGCCTATTAGGGCCGTCAGTGCATCTCTAACTCACTCCGGCAGCGGGCGCGAGACGATGTCTGCGGCATCGTGGTCGGGCACACCCAGCATCCGAAGCAACTCATAGACGACCTGGTCGGTGACAACCGCATCGTCGGCGTCAGGATCGTTGAGCACGGTTTGGCCAAGGTTGATCGCGGCGCCACCGACGATCAAGAAGCCAATGCGCGCGTCGGAAATGGTGAACCGGCCGCTGGCCATCCCGGCCTCGATGTCGCGCAACGCACGCGGTGCCAGTCCACGTGAACTGTTGGCGACCGCGGCCCCGTTAGCCAAGAGCACCCGGCTCAAGTCGGGGGCGAGTCGGTGGAGGCGTCCGGTGAGGCGGAAACTTCGCGCGAACACCTCTGCTGGGTCGGTGAGTTCTTTGGACCAGTTGTCGAGTAGGTCGCCGTACGCATCGAGTGCGTCGTCGATGGCTGCCTGAAACAACTCTTCTTTGGATGAGAAGTGGTTGTAGAAGGAGCCCATGCCGACATCGGCGAGTTCGGTGATCTCCAAAACGGGGACTTGGGTGCGCTGCTCAGAGAGCAACTGCTGGGCGGCTCCGATGAGAGCGGCCCTGGTGTGAGCCCGTCGTCGGGCGCCACGAGCCTGTTGTTCGACAGCCATCTGAGCCCTTTCTGATCGAGTTTCTGCAATGTTGACGCATTCTACTTGACTGACGATATCGTCAAGTATGAGTATGGCGTCAACAAAGGAGGCTCGTGTGTCAACTCATTCCGATCTGCACAGCGAACGCGGTGCCCTGGCCGGGGAGCACCCAGGGCGGGCAACCAACCCAGTCATCAAGGTGATCGATCTCGCCTGGCTGGAGTTCGACCGCCCCGATCTAGATCGCACCGAACAGTTTGCGCACGCCTTTGGGCTGAGCACCGTGCTGCGCACCCAAGACGAACTTCACTTGCGTGGGGCGTTGCCATCGGCGCTGTGTCTGCGAATCCGGCGCGCTCCTCGGTCAGCCTTCACGGGGCTCGCATTCCGAGCCGCTTCCGCGGCCGACGTGCGTCGCCTCGCCGATGCCACCGGTCAGCCGGTGACGCGGTTGGCGGAGAGCTTGGGCGGTGTGGCTGTGAACCTTGTGGATCCAGCCGGAAATCGCGTGCAGGTCGTGGCCGACGTACTCCACTCGTCGGCGCTGCCCACCCAAGTGCCGATGATTCACAACAGTGGCGACCAGTTCCCCAGGACCAACGGCACCCAGCGGCCGCCACGTGTCCCTGCTGTGGTCGAGCGGCTTGGCCATGTGGTGCTGCAAACCACCAACTACAGGCGCCTTCTTGACTGGTATCTGCAGCACTTCGGGCTCATTGTGAGTGACTTCAAGTTCCTGCCCGGGCAGCGCGACCGAGGCCCGACGATGAGTTTCATCAGGTGTGATCAGGGCTCGGTGCCCAGCGACCACCACACGCTGGCGATGATGCTGGGGCCGACGGATCGCTATGTGCATTCGGCCTACCAAGTCAGCGACCTCGACGCGCTAGCCGCCGGTGGCGAACACCTCTTGGAGCAGGGCTATTACCGGTCGTGGGGGATCGGCCGCCACATCGAAGGCAGCCAAATCTTCGACTATTGGCGCGACCCCGACGGCATCTTGCTTGAGCACTACACCGACGGTGATCGCTTCGATGCCAGCCTGGAAACCGGGTGGTCTGAGATGACCACCTCTGGTCTGGCGCAGTGGGGTCCGCCGGCAACGGCCGACTTCTTGGGCATCGCACCCAACCGCCCCGAGCACCGCCGCGAACTCCTCGCGATGCTCACCACCTTCCGCCGCAACAACGAATTCGACCTCCGCGCCTTGCGCGGGCTCATGGAAGCAGGACGCTCATGACCACCACCATTTACCGAACTGCCGATGGCTGGTTCGTTCAGACCCCAGCCGGCGCGGCTCGGGTGGAGACGGCTGCAACCACGACGGCCGAACTCCTTGCTGATCGGGCAGCCCTCATGGCGCCGTCAAAAGAGGTAGTGGCGCTGGGCGACCTTGACCTGGTCTCGCCGGTCACGACGCCGTGTCGAGTGGTGGCCCAGATGACGAACTACCGCTCCCACGTCATCGACACTGGCATGGACCCCAAGACGATCCCGCTAACCTTCTTTCGCAAGGCATCGGGGTCAGTGTGCGGACCCACCGATGAGATCGTGCGCCCGGCCCATGTTGGCCTGCTCGACTACGAAGTTGAGGTCGGTCTCGTCATCGGGAAGTCGATGCCAGTGGGCTCAGAGATCACCGAGGCGAACGTCTTTGAGTACGTCGCCGGGCTTGTGGTCACCAACGACATCAGCGCCCGCGACGTACAACTGCCAAAGACGCAGTTCTATGAAGCAAAGTCCTACCCAACCTTCACCCCCGTGGGGCCGGCACTCGTGCTGCTCGATGAGGCCGAATGGCGGCGCTTCGGGGAGTTGAACCTGCATCTGGAGGTCAATGGCGAGGAGCGCCAGCACGCCAACGTCGGTGAGGACATGATCTTCGGGCCGGCTGCTGCACTGGCTGGCCTGTCGGCTTTTCAGCGACTCGAGCCAGGCGATGTTGTGCTCACCGGCACTCCGGTTGGCACTGCGTTGTCAGCCCCGGGCGGGGTCGTTGGCATGATCGCAAACCTGTTGCCACCAGCGGTGAAGTGGCGGATGTTCTTTGCTGGGCAGGCCCGCAATCCGAAGTACCTTCACGACGGTGACGTGATCACTGCCCACGTGTCGACGGCCGATGGTCAGATCGATCTGGGCACCCAGCGCAATGTGGTGCGTTACCAGCGATGAGCGCCCCTGTCGTTGTGATTGGCGGTGGACCCACTGGGGTGAGCGCAGCCACCTTGCTAGGCCGCAGCGGGGTTGAGGTGCTGTTGCTCGACCGATGGGCCGAGGTCTATCCCCAACCTCGAGCTGTGCACCTTGATGCCGAGGTGATGCGGATCTTGTCGCGGGTTGGGATAGCCGAGGAATTCGCTGCGGTGTCTCGCCCGTGCCTGGGGTTGCGACTTCAAGAAGCCGATGGTCGAGTGCTCGCGGTCTTTGAGCGACCCCCTGACCTCGATCGCGACGGGCACCCGGCAGCCAACATGTTTGATCAGCCGGTGTTGGAGGGGCTGTTGCGCGCCAATCTGGCCAGCGTGCCTCAGGTACAACTGCGCACTCGTGTCGAGGTCACCAACGTTGCCCAAGTTGATGACGAGGGCGTGATTGTTGAGTTCACCGACCTGGACACAGGGGAACGTGAGTCGGTGCGCGCGTCGTACGTCTTGGGGTGCGATGGCGCTAACAGCGTCGTACGCCGATGCATCGGGGCCAGCATGCTCGACTTGCACTTCGAGCAGCGCTGGCTGGTGATCGACATCGACTCAGACGCTGACCTTGACCAGTGGGATGGGGTCCACCAGGTGTGCGACTCCCGGCGTGCGGCGACGTATATGAGGGTGGGTCAGCGTAGGTATCGCTGGGAGTTTCAACTGCTCGACGATGAGGAGCCAGCCACGACCCTTGAGGGGTTGTGGCCGCTGCTCACGCCGTGGACTTCAGGGGTTTCTCCGGCAGATCTGGAGGTGGTGCGGATTGCGACGTACACCTTCAAGGCGCGCATCGCCGATCGCTGGCGTGACCGCAGGGTGTTCCTGCTCGGCGATGCCGCTCACCTAACGCCGCCGTTTGTAGGACAGGGGCTGTGTGCGGGACTGCGTGACAGCGCGAATCTGGCGTGGAAGATCGCTGGGGTGCTGCATGGAGATCTGCGCGACAGTGCGCTGGACTCTTACGAAATCGAGCGCAGGCCGCATGCTCGGGCGATGATCACCCTGGCCATGTTCATTGGGTCAGCAATGACTCGTGGGGGGCGACTGGGAGCACTTGCCCGCCGCTCGCTCCTGCCTTTGTTGGACCGGCTCCCAGGTGGTGCCGGCAATGTGATCAAGAGCCAAACCCCGCGGCTGACCTCAAGCGTGCTTGCGCCGCGGCGAGGACCTCGTGGACTCGTGGGCACTCTGTGCCCCAACGCGGTCGTGGACGGTGAGGCCAGGTTTGACGCGCTTGCTGGCTACGGGTGGGCACTTGTCACGGCCGAGGCTGGGCAGAGTTTTGACGAGACGCTCGTCGTTGTTGATGGCCAGAGTCAGCTGGGTCGTTGGCTGTCGGCCGCTGGCGTGACCTCGGCACTAGTACGACCCGACGGCACTGTCGCGTGCACTGGCACCGCCGCCGAGGTGACTCGCCGGCTGCAACTAGCTGGTTAGGCGAAGAAGCAAGCGCAGCGAGCCATCGGTGAGGGCCATCAGGGTGGCGATCGTGAGCATCACACGGGCGTGCACGAAGCGCTCTCGGTCGAGCACCTGCGAGGGCAACGGGAACAGGGTCTGGGCCAGTTGGCGCGAGCGCCACAGGTCATAGCCAAAGGCCTGCACGCCATCGTGGGCTTGGGCGAACCTGTTGGAAGACAGGGTGGTTTCTGGCACCACATTGACCACGACAAGTGCTTCGTGATGCACGCCTTCGAGCACCGAAATGCTGTTGGGAGCCAGGGCGTCGAGGAGATCAAGGATCTCGCCTCGGTCGGCGAAGTAAGCCGTCGAGCGGCTGCGGAGTACCAGCCCTGCACCCATCACTCGCAGGTAGTGATCGCGATTGAAGTCAGTGTCCAAAATGACCCGCACCAGGCGTTTGTGGTCCTCGACAAGGTGCGGGTCGATCATGCAACTAAGCACCTGATCGAGCCCGTCAATCGCGCCGCAGCCGACCTGGCCTACGCCGTGTTCGAGCACGTCGCGGTGTCCACCTGGAGCTAGCCCGAGCCGAACGTACGACTGGATCATCATCTCGGCGTCACCGGTGAAGGTGCCTCGTGTCAGGTCGTCCTGATCGACGCCAAGGCGGTAGGCCAAGGCAGACCCAGGCGCGCCACCTGGCACCTGCGGCCCCAACTCGGCTTCGTTGAGAGCCGGGTCGTGACGTCCATCGATACACCGGGTTTTGGCACTCGGGTCAACGTGAACGTAGAAGTTGTTGAGGTCGCTGAAGTCGACGCTGACACCATTGGCCGACACCTGTCCGGGCCACCCAGATGAGTTGGGGCCGACCGGATCAGCCAAGGTGCCAAGGTTCACGATGCGAGGGGGAACCTTCGTGGTGCGCCGGGTCATCGGGGGCTCACCCCTACATCTGCAAGGTGGTGAGCCAGGTCGTGGAGGGCATAAACCCCCAGCGTGTAGACCGTGAATTCACTGCCATTGGAGCGGAGTCCTTCGCGTTCCCACTGGGAGTCGAGAACGTCGGCATAGCCGCTAGTCAAGGCCTCTGATGCCCCCAGAATCTCGCCGGCGACCACTCCTGGGTCTGCATTGGCGTAGTCGCTTTCGATGGCAGTTGCTTCTTGGTCCCAGTTGGCAAACGTCGGTCGGTCCTCGGTGAGCATCAAGGCGAGCCGTTCTGCGAAGAGCAGGCAGACGTCGCGGACGTGTGCGGCGTACTCAGTGGGAGACCAGGTGCCCGGGTCGGGCCGACGAGTGGCGTCGTCTTCGTTGAGCCGCGCGGGCCAGGGCCGGGTGTAGGCGCGGACCAACTCAGCGATGTCGCCTTTGGCCACCGTCGTCGGGTCATAGCCACAGTCTGGGCAGGCCTGGGTGAGCGCCCACGTCCAGTCTTTGGTGTCGGGGGAGATGGTCATGGGTAGAAACCTAGACCGAGTTGGGGTGGGGGGCGTGTTGTGGGCGACTTACTGAAGGAAGTCTGTTGGCATTGGCCAGGACCCTTGGAGAATTGACCGACTATGACTAGAACCCAGACCTGGGCCTTGGATGGATCACTCCTCGGTAATCGTCAGTGGACCTACGCACGAAGCTCGGTTGGACCCACCTACAGAGTGGTCTGTTCCTTTCCATTCAATCCAACTGGTCTTCCACTCTTTGCCGTGACCGGGGCGCTTGGCACCTCTCTTCTCTTCCTCGCTATCGACGCGCTTCTATGGCCCTTTTCGTTCCTGAACTATCGAACTGTGTCGGTTTTGGCGGATGGCGACATGCCCATACCGGGCTGGGGTAAATGCGTGTTCCGCCAAAGGCGCGTGCCTGTCGCCGGAGTCCACGAGCTTGTGCTTTCGCTGATGAATGAAGTTGAGGGGGGTTCGCTGCCCCGCAGTTCAAGGGCGTGATCCTCGAAGCCGCCCAGGCTCCGCGACGCCCATCTAGATAAGTCCGAGTTTGAGGAGCAGTGCCCGATCTAGGTTGAGCAGCTCTGTGGAATCGAGGACACCAATAAAGGGGCCGAGACGACCGAGGTCGACCGTGTAAATCTGATCGGTGAGAACACGGGTCGTCTGGCCCTTGATCTCGACCACGGGCCTGTATATGGCTGCGCCGGCGCTAGTCGATGTCATGGCCACGGTCACGGTGCTGCTGGCGAAGCGATCTGACTGGATGATCACGGCCAGTCTCTTGCCTTGTTGCTCGTGGCCCCGGGCCTCGCGGGCGGGCCGAATCTCATAGAGCCCACCCCTCACGATCACTCAGCAACCCCCATGAAGCGCTGAATGGCGAGTAGCTCAGCCTGGTCGTCAGGGTCTTGAGCTAGCCGTTCGGCGTCGGTCTGGGCTGCTTCGATCAGGGTCTCGCGATAGGTACGCAAAAGCGCGTATCGCACCGCGTCGGTTCGGCTCCCGTGCCTGTCAGCGAGCTCTCTGAGCGCGATTTCCATGGCGTCGTCTGTTCGGACGTTGAGCGTACTCATGCTCGTGAATGTAACACGATCTGTAATACGTGGGGAGTTCTGTGCGCAACTAAGCGGGCAGGGCCTTCACGATGTCCTCGACCCGAGCCTTGGCGTCGCCAAAGAGCATCTGGGAGTTGTCCTTGAAGAACAGCGGGTTCTGAACGCCTGCATATCCGGTGGCCATCGACCGCTTGAACACAATCACGTGCTTGGCGTGCCAGACCTCGAGCACCGGCATCCCGGCGATGGGGGAGTTGGGTTCTTCGAGTGCCGCCGGGTTGACGGTGTCATTGGCGCCGATGACGAGTACGACGTCGGTGGCGCTCATGTCGTCGTTGATCTCATCCATCTCAAGCACGATGTCGTAGGGCACCTTCGCCTCGGCGAGAAGCACGTTCATGTGACCGGGCAACCGACCCGCAACCGGGTGGATGCCAAAGCGCACGTTGATGCCCTTGGCTCGCAGTTTGGAGGTGAGGTCGGCAACGGCGTACTGCGCCTGAGCGGTCGCCATCCCGTAACCCGGGGTGATGATCACCGAGGAAGAATCCGCCAGCAGCGAGGCGGCGTCAGTAGCGGTGATCTCGCGGTGCTCGCCGTAGTCGCGGGCCTCACCTGTCACGGCGCCGTCGGAGCCGAAACCGCCTGCGATCACGGAGAAGAACGAGCGGTTCATCGCCTTGCACATGATGTAGGACAAGATCGCACCGGATGAGCCCACGAGCGATCCGGTGATGATCAGCAAGTCGTTGTTGAGCATGAAGCCGGCAGCGGCTGCGGCCCACCCTGAGTAGCTGTTGAGCATCGACACCACGACGGGCATGTCGCCACCGCCGATCGCGGCGACGAGGTGGAAGCCCAAGAAGAGGGCCAGCACCGTCATGATCGCCAGCGGCACCACCCAGTGGCTGGTCATGAACCAGATCATCAGAGCCAGCGACGCCAACACGATCACCAGGTTGAGCATGTGGCGAGCGGGGAGCACCAGGGGAGATGACTTCATCTTGGCGCTGAGTTTGAGGTAGGCCACGATCGAACCGGTGAAGGTCACGGCACCGATGAAGACACCGAGGAAAACCTCCACGAGGTGGATGTTCTCCAGGGCTCCGCTGAGGTGGTTGGCCTCGAAGTAGGAGTTGTAGCCCACGAGCACCGCAGCGATACCGACGAACGAGTGCAAGATCGCCACGAGTTCCGGCATCCCGGTCATCTCGACGGTCTTGGCCCGCCAGAAACCGATCACGGCACCGATTGCCATGGGCACCGCGATCAGGAGGGCGGTCACGGGCACGCCGCGCTCCGTCGTACGCAAAGCCAGCGTGATCGTCGCCGCGAGCGCGATCGCCATGCCGGTCATGCCAGCGATGTTCCCGGCCTTCGCGGTCTCGTGCTTGGAGAGCCCGGCTAGGGCAGCGATGAAGAGTACGGCGGCGATGATGTACGCCGCTTGAACGAGTCCTTCGACAACCATCGAGATCAGCCCTTCTGGAACATCTTGAGCATGCGCAGCGTCACCAAGAAGCCACCAAAGATGTTGATGGAGGCGACCAAGATGGCCACCAGTGACAGCCCGACAATGAGTGGGTTGGCGTTGCCGACTTGCAAGATGGCCCCGACCAAGATGATTCCGGAGACCGCGTTGGTCTCACTCATCAACGGCGTGTGCAAGGCGTGGCTGACATTCGAGATCACGTAGTAGCCAACAAACACCGCCAACATGAACACCGTGAAGTGACCCAAGAACTCAGGCGGTGAATAGGCAGCGAGCAGCGCGAAGAGTGCAGCACCAAGTCCTGCGGCAAAGAGTTTCTTGCGCGGGTCGGGTGGTGGCTTTGGTGCGGCCGGGGTGATCGGCGCCGCGCTGGCCTGAACCGGTGCCGCCGACACCTGCACCGGCGGTGGCGGCCACATCGACTCACCACCCTTGGTCACGGTGATGCCACGAACGATGACGTCCTCGAGGTCGAGGGTGAGAGCGCCGTCCTTCTCCGGTGTCATCAGTTTGAGGAGGTTCACGATGTTGGTGCCGTAAAGCTGGCTAGTTTGTGCGGCCAGTCGCCCGGCCAAGTCGGTGTAACCCAGGACCGTGACCAGGTTGTCGGTGACGACCTTCTGGTCGGTCTTGGTGAGCTCGCAGTTGCCGCCGTTAGCGGCAGCCATGTCGACGATCACCGAACCGTTGGCCATGCCGGCCACGCTCTCGGCGCTGATTAGCTTCGGTGCTGGACGGCCCGGGATCAGTGCTGTGGTGATGACGATGTCGGCGTTGCGGGCCTCTTCGTCGTACATCGCCGCGGTGGCGGCCTCCTGCTCGGCTGTCATCTCTTTGGCATAGCCATCAGAGCTGACTTCGCTCTCCATGTCGACCTTGACGAAGCTCGCGCCCATCGACTCAACCTGCTCCGCGACCTCGGGTCGTACGTCGAACGCGCGTACGACGGCGCCCATCGCGCCCGCCGCACCAATCGCAGCTAGGCCCGCGACGCCCGCGCCAACCACGAACACCTTGGCCGGGGGGACCTTGCCAGCTGCTGTGACCTGACCAGTGAACTGCCGTCCGAACTCCCAAGCGGCTTCGACAACTGCCCGGTAGCCCGCGACGTTGGCCATGCTTGAGAGGACATCCATCGCCTGGGCTCGCGAGATGCGGGGCACCGCGTCCATCGCCAGCGCAGTAACGCCTTGGGTTTGCAAGTGGGCAATCAACTCGGGGCTGCGCATGGGAGCCATCATCGAAATGATCGTCGCGGTCGGTTTGAGGCGCTTGATCTCAGCCTCGGAGGGTGCGTTGACCTTGATGATCACGTCGCTGGCCCACACTTTGGCTTTGGTGCCGATCTCGATCCCGGCAGCCGCGAAGGCGCTATCGGGCTGGTCTGCTTTGGCGCCAGCGCCCTTCTCGACGACGACGTCGTAGCCAAGATCCTTCAGCTGACTCGCGGTCTTCGCTGTCGCGGCGACCAGCGTTTCGCCGGCCCTGGACTCGCGGGGAATGCCAATGCGCACGTGTGCCTCCTCCTGGGGGATCCCATGGATCACCTAGGGCTCAGTCTGGCCCTTAATGCCCGCGCGTGTGGAGGTGGGGTCCCCGTGGCATTGGTCACGCGGGTTGTGGGGTCCACCAGGCATGATTCGCCTCGTGACCCAACGCCCTTGGCTGACACGCAACCTCAAGCTCACCTCAGGTATCTCACTGCTCCAAGATGCAGCCTCTGAGCTGCTTTACCCGATCATGCCGATCCTGCTCACCACCGTCCTCGGTGCGCCAGCTGCCGTCGTGGGTGCCGTCGAAGGGATAGCTGAGGGGGTCGCGGCGCTGACGAAGTACGTCGCGGGTCGACTCTCAGATCGATTCGCGAAAGTGCCCTTGGTCGGAGTCGGTTATGGGCTGGCTGCAGTTGGCAAGGTGTTGGTCGCGGCGGCGGGTGCTTGGCCCGTCGTACTCCTGGGTCGCTGCGTTGATCGACTGGGCAAGGGCATCAGAGGTGCGCCGCGGGATGCGTTGATGGTCGATGGGATCGCGGTCGAGCATCGCGGAAAAGCATTTGGCTTCCACCGAGCTGCCGACACGATGGGCGCGGTGATCGGGCCACTGCTGGCGCTGGCGGCGTTGCAGTGGTTCGACGGCGACATCAAGCCGGTGTTGTGGGTGGCGATCGTCCCGGCAGTGCTCAGTGTGCTGCTGGTGCTCGCGCTGAAGGAGCCAGTTGCGAGTGCTCCCAAGGCGGCGAAGGTTGCCGGGGAGGGACCGCTGCCGAGCGCTTTCTGGAGAGTCGTCACGGTGCTAGGTGTTTTCAGCCTGATCAATTTCCCCGACGCCTTGGTGCTGCTGCGCCTGCACGACATCGGGTTTTCGGTGACCGGGGTGATCTTGGCCTACGTCGGCTACAACCTGGTCTACTCCCTGCTCTCCTATCCAGC
>CALMMO010000151.1 GCA_937868455.1 uncultured Marmoricola sp. | reverse complement strand
GGAGATCCTCCCGGCAAAGCGACAAAGTCACAGGTTTACTTGTGACTTTTCGCCTGCTTCCTAGAAAAACCCAGGCGAGGAGGTGAGTTCGGCTAGTTCGGCTTCGAGGTTGACGCGCGCTCGGGGTTCCCATGCCTCTCGGCCTAGGCGGGTGAGGTAGATGCTGGCGCGCTCGGCGAAGGGGCGGATCACGGCGGCGCGGCCCATGGCGAAGTGTGAGTCGGGCACGTGGGCGAACTCTTCGCGCACCTGAAGTCGGTAGGCGGCGTATCTCGGCGTGGGGGCGGAAAGGATCCATAGGTCGGCGTCGTGGAAGGCTGCACGCAGGCTGGTGAGGTCCTCCACGTGGTGCATCGTGGTCAGGGTGATGAGCGTCTCGACTTCAGCCACGTCGCGCGGCGGCACCCCGAGATCTGTGAGCCACCTATGGGCAAGCGAGGCACTGCCGGCCTCGTTGCCGGGGCTGTGTACGTCGTAGACCGCGTCGTGGAACCAGGCCGCGAGGTGGAACAGTGGCAGGTCACGGCGGGTGAGTTCGCCAGCATGTCGTAGTTGCTCACCGGCGGCGAGGACCTCGGCTAGGTGCACGGTGGTGTGGTACTTGCGGTGTGGCTCAGACCATCGGGCCATGAGTTGGTCCACTCGGCTTTCGACGTCGATCAGGTCGGCTCCTGGGGCGAGCGCTCGCACCGCTGACACAAAGTCGAAGCCGGTCAGCATCAGTCAGCCTTCGGCTCACGAGCAAGCAGGCCGCACAGCAGGGCTAACCCCGCCCCGGCTACGCCGATCCAGTACGCCGCAGACCCGCCGTAATGGTCCACAACGAGCCCACCGAAGGCAGCCCCAGGGGCGGTGCCTGCAGCCAAACCGGTGTGAAGAAGCCCCATCGCCTCGGAGAATCTGGCACGAGGGGTGACCTCTTCAAGGCGCGACACTGCGGCAATCAAGGTAGGTGAGATCGCAAATCCGGCGCCAAAGAGCACGAGGGCTTGCAGCCATAAGACGCCGATGAAGGGGGTGATCGTCATCATCAAGGTCAGCGCGAAGGCGCCTCGGCGAAGTCTGGCTAGCGTGCCGATCTTCCACGTGACCGCGCCCGTCAGCGCACCCGCCAGCAAACTCCCAAATGACCAGATAGCCAACAGCAGTCCTGAGAAGGCCTTGGTGCTCACCTCATCGGCAAATGCGACGGTCGCGACTTCGGTTGCTCCGAACAAGATCCCAAGAGAGGCGCCGCCAAGCGTGAGTGGCAGCAAGGCACCCCACGGCATGCGCACGCGTTCTCCGTGGGCGTGCGCGGCTAGCACAGGTGGTTCGGTGGAGCGTTGAGCCGCGAGCGCTAGTCCGCCGACTAGCCCAACAGCCAGGGCGGTGAGGAGTCCTGCGGCTGGGTGCACCAGGGTCGCCAGGAACGTCACCAGCGTCGGTCCGAGCATGAACACCAACTCATCGGACACCGCCTCAAAAGCGAAGGCCGTTTGCAGGTGATCGGGGTCATCGAGCAGGTGTTGCCACCTGGCCCGCACTCCTGAGCCAATGATGGGTTGAGCCAAACCCGTGAGGATCGCAGCCAGGTGTGGCCAAGGCGCGCTCCACCCGTGGAGTACGGCGTAGATGAGGGTGCCCAACCCAAGAGCGAACACCATGGAGCCGATCCCGAAGACGCGGCGCTGACCCAGCCGATCCATCAGGCGACCCTGAGGCACAGCAGCGAGGGCATTCGCTATCACGTAGGCAGCTGAGACCCGACCTGCGGCGGCGTAGGAACCGGTGCGCGCTGAGACGAGGAGCACGATGCCCAAGGTGACCATCGAGATCGGCAGGCGGGCCACCAGGCCAGTGAGCGAGAACCGCAAGGCACCGGGCTGTTTCAGGACGGCCGCGTAATTGCCCACGAAGTTGCTCAACACCAGAGGAACTCTACGATCGTTGGGTGATCGACAACGAATCGTCTCTTGCCCCCTACGACGCGGTGCTACTGGTTTCGTTCGGCGGTCCGGAGCGGGTTGAGGATGTGGTGCCGTTTCTGCGCAATGTCACCGCCGGCAAAGACATCCCAGATGAGCGTCTGAAGGTGGTGGGGGAGCACTACTTCGGTTTCGGTGGCAAGAGCCCGATCAATGACCAGAACAAAGCCTTGATGGGTGCGCTGGAGCGCGAAATGGTTGAGCGCGGCATCTCCATTCCGATCCATTGGGGCAATCGAAACTGGGATCCCTACCTTCCTGACGCGCTGGAGAGACTGCGTGATGAGGGGGCTCAGCGAGTTGTGTGCATCGTCACCTCGGCGTATTCGTCGTACTCAGGGTGCCGCCAATATCGCGAGAACCTCCACGACGCGGCCCAGGCCGTGCCTGGCTCGCCTCACTTGGATCGCGTGAGGCATTACTTCAACCTGCCAGGGTTCATCTTCGCGATGGCTCAGGGGGTTCGCGACACTTTGGAAGGTATGCCTGCGCACACCCGATTGGCTTTCGTGACGCACTCGATCCCCGAGACGATGAACTCAACCAGCGGCCCCACCGGCGGGGCGTACGTCGACCAACACCTCGATGCGATGCGTGCAATCTTGGGCCAGGTTGGTGACTATCAAGCTGATTTGGTTTTCTGCTCTCGCTCGGGGCCACCAGGCATGGCGTGGCTCGAACCCGACATCAATGATCACCTGCGCGATCTCGCGGATGCAGGCACGACCCATGTGGTGATGATCCCGCTGGGATTCATTTCCGATCACATGGAAGTGATCTATGACCTCGATACCGAAGCGATGTCCTCAGCAGCCACATTGGGGCTGGAAGCTAGACGTGCGCCTACGGCTGGCACCCACCCTGACTTCGTTGCCGGTCTGGTTGACCTCCTCCAAGAGCGCGCGACTTTGGCTAGGGGAGAGACCGCAGACCAACCGACAGCTGGCACCCTCGGCCCGTGTCCGAGTGTGTGCAGCCAGACCTGCTGCCCCAATCCACGGGTTCAGCGCCCCGCGATCTGGGAGACCTCATGAGCCTGAACCGTGACCTCCTTGCCCTTGCGGCGAGCGTTGCCGAAGAGGCAGTTGCCTTGGCCCACCAGATGCGCAGCGGCGGTGTCGATGTCGCACAGACCAAGACGTCAGAAACCGATGTTGTAACGGCAGCCGATCAGGCTGTGCAGCAACTGATTCGTCGGCGCTTGCTCCAAGCCCGACCAGACGACGGGTTCTTGGGCGAGGAGGGAGATGGCCGCGAGGGCACGTCGGGGATCCGGTGGGTCGTTGATCCCATTGATGGCACGGTCAACTACTTGTACGGAATTGATCAGTGGGCGATCTCAATTGCCGCAGAGTCCTCGACTCAGGTGCTTGCTGGAGTGGTCCACGCGGCCCACGGCGCCGTCTATACCTCCGCCCGCGGGCATGGGGCGTTCCTCAGCGGTGAGCCGATTCAAGTGCGCCACCAAGTTGATATGGGCCATCGCTTGATTCACGTTGGCTTCAACTATCAACCTCAGGTGCGCGCGCTTCAGGCGCGTTACGTCGCCCAGATGTTGCCTCGGGTGCGCGACATTCGGCGGATGGGCTCGGCCGCGCTCGATATCTGCATGGTGGCCGCTGGCAAGGGTGATGGCTATGTCGAGGAATGCGTGCATCACTGGGATCGTGCCGCCGCATTGCTGATTGCGCATGAGGCGGGAGCTAGCTTCGAGGTGGCCACAAGCCCCAGTGGCAATGACCTGGTGATTTGTGCCCCATCACACAGTTACGCCGATTTCAGGCGACTTGTCACCGATTGTGGGTTCATTCTTGAGGGTTGAGCGGACCTGAACGCGTTTCGAGTGTGAATT
>CALMMO010000150.1 GCA_937868455.1 uncultured Marmoricola sp. | reverse complement strand
CAAACGCTCGCTCCTCACCCAGCAGATCCACGACCGAGTAGGCCGATTCGATGCCAAGCGCTCGCATCTCCCGTGACCCGACCAGCACCTGCCCAGCCAATGCGATGCACGGCCGCAACGCCTCAGCAGCCACGTGTGCGACTCCATAGGGCACCTTGCCAGCGCGTGAAGAAAAATCGAAGGCCCCCTCGCCCGTGATCACTAGGTCGGCGGCAGCGATGGTCTGGGCCAAGTCGATTGCCTCGGCAACCACGTCGAATCCTGAGACCCGGGTGGCACCCAGCAACTGCAAGGCAAACCCGATGCCACCTGCTGCTCCCGTGCCGGGTTTGGTCGCCAGCTTCTTGTCAGTGGCTGCGGCCCACTCCTGCAGCCAACCGTCAACGATCGGTAGTCGGTCTTCGGCCAGGCCCTTTTGCGGGCCGAATGTCTTGGTCGCACCAAAGAGGCCGGTGAGCACCGAGTCAACATCGGTGGCCGCGACCACAGTGACGCCCGCAAGCCGATCGAGAGCTGGTTGCAGGTCAACATCGGTGATGCCTGCCAATCCTGCTGGACCAGCATTGAGCGCCGCGCTCTTGCTCGTGGCCCCCAGTGCCGCAAGCAGGCCCGCTCCCCCGTCGTTGGTTGCCGTGCCCCCCAGGCCGACCACGATGTGCGTTGCGCCCAGATCGATTGCGTGACTGATCAGATGACCGATCCCGGCGCTGGTCGCCACTTCTGGGTCACGCCGGTCAGTCAAGTGCAACCCCACGACCTGCGCCGACTCCAGGTAGGCCGTGCTGCCCGCCATGAGGATGTCGGCTTCGGTTGGCGCGCCGTACTGATTGGGCACGGAGTGCGTGTGCCGTGTGACGTCGAGTCCGCTGGCGAGGACGTCGAGAAAACCCGGACCGCCATCTGCCATCGGCCGTAACAGCAGTTCATCGCCTGGGCAGGTGCGCTGCCAGCCTGTCGCAATCGCACTGGCGGCTTCACCGGCGCTGAGCGTGCCAGCGAACTTGTCAGGTGCCACCACGATGCGCATAGCGGGCAAGAATAGTGATGCCCGGAATCACACGTTCTAGCCAGGAGTTGCAGCCGTCGAGACCTGAGCACTGCGAGCACTCTTAGGATGACGCCCATGACAACCGTGGACCTGCAACTGTTGCCGCTTGGCCGTGGCACCGACCCCAACTCCGAACGCGGTGTTGATTGCCCAGGTGACCTGCCGCCGGTTTCAGACCCGACGTTGGTGGCCCGTGCGCGGGCAGCCAAAGAGGCGCTGGGCTCGCGGGTCTTCATCTTGGGACACCACTACCAGCGCGATGAGGTGATTGAGTTCGCAGACGTCACCGGTGACTCATTCAAGTTGGCCCGCGACGCCGCTGCTCGGCCCGACGCGGAGTTCATTGTCTTTTGCGGTGTTCACTTCATGGCCGAGTCGGCCGACATCCTCACCGGCCCCGAGCAGCGGGTCATCTTGCCCGACATGGCGGCCGGTTGCTCGATGGCTGACATGGCGCGTTTGAGCCAAGTTGAAGACTGCTGGGATGCATTGGCCGAGGCTGGCATCGCTGACTCAGTCGTGCCAGTGACGTACATGAACTCCTCCGCCGACATCAAGGCCTTCTGCGGCAAGCACGACGGTGTCGTGTGTACGTCGAGCAACGCTCAAAGCACCCTGGAGTGGGCCTTTGAGCAGAAGCCGAACGCCAAGA
The DNA here is from genome assembly GCA_937868455.1 of uncultured Marmoricola sp. Taxonomy (GTDB): domain Bacteria; phylum Actinomycetota; class Actinomycetes; order Propionibacteriales; family Nocardioidaceae; genus Marmoricola. The sequence goes on along the minus strand of CALMMO010000150.1, from coordinate 3,788 downwards.
TCTTGTTCTTCCCCGACCAGCACCTCGGCCGCAACACCGCGGTGCTCCAACTGGGGCTCTCACTCGATGACTGCGTGGTGTGGAACCCGCTGTTGCCCAACGGCGGACTCACCAACGACCAGTTGCGTGCCGCGACCATGATTTTGTGGAAGGGCCACTGCTCGGTGCATGGACGGTTTAGCGCTGACGTCATCGACGACCTACGCGCGGCTGACCCTTCGATAAAGATTTTGGTTCACCCCGAGTGCACCCATGACGTGGTGTTGAAGGCGGACCTCGTTGGGTCCACCGAGTTCATCATCAAGACGATTGAGGCTGCTCCGGCGGGCACCTCGTGGGCGATTGGCACCGAACTCAACTTGGTGCAGCGCCTGGCCAGGCAGCACCCCGACAAGAAGATCGCATTCTTGGACCGCACCGTGTGTTACTGCGCCACGATGAACCGCATCGACTTGCCCCATCTGGTGTGGGCCCTGGAAAACTTGGTGGCCGGCAACGTGGTCAACCAGATCCAGGTTGATGCCGACACCGAGCACTGGGCCAAAGTGGCGCTGCAGAGGATGTTGGACCTGCCAGGCAAGTCTCACCGCGACTGAGCGCTAGATTCAACCCACCAGCACCACGCAACGACAAAGGACCCACGCAGTGTTTGCTTTCTTGAAGAAGAAGCCCGAGGCCACCAGCACATCTAGCTCCACAAAGGTGAGCGGCAAGGGCCATGCGACCCCGACGCGCAAAGAGGCTCAAGCAGCAGCTAAGTTGCGCGCGCAAAACGCGGTCAACCCCAGCTCCAGCAAGGCAGAGGTCAGGGCCCAACGTGCGGCTGCGGGTGCCCGCATGCGAGAGGCCATGCGCACGGGCGAGGAGAAGTACCTACCTGAGCGTGACAAGGGTCCGGTGCGACGTTTCGTTCGAGACTGGATTGACGCACGGCTGACGTTCATTGAGTTGTTATTGCCGATGTTGGTCATCGTGATGATGCTCTCGCTGGGCAAGAGCCGCGAGATGCAAAGCCTGGCGAGCACGTTGTATTCGGCGTTGTGGATCTTGGTGATCATCGACGTCACCTGGCTTTCGATTCGCCTGGTGGGCGAACTCAAGCGCCGTTTCCCCGAGCACGACCGCAAGGGCTGGTGGTTCTACGCAATCATGCGCGCCTTGCAGTTGCGCCCGCTGCGGATGCCCAAGCCCCAGGTCAAGTTGTTCACAAAGTTGCCTGACACCTATCGCTGAGTGCGACAGACCTAGGGCATCGCCAACGACATCGGCCCGTAGACGAGGCGGTCATCTTCAAACAAGGTGACCGCCTCGACGCCGTTCTCAGCCAAGTCAGACCAGCACTCCCCCAGCCACGATTCAGCATCCCCTCGTGTGGGGAAGTCGTGCCGCTCGCCGCTGGCGATCTCTTCACCAGCGGCGGTTTCGTGCCTCCACCACCACGAAGCCATCAGGACTCTTTGACGTCTGTGGTGAAGAACGGTGGCTTGGTGACCACAAAGATTTCGGGCCGACCGCGCACATCAACAATGACCTCAGCACCGTCTTGGATCTGGTGGTTAATCAGGGCCATGGCAATGCCCTTCTTCAACGTTGGCGAGAAGGTGCCGCTGGTGATCTCGCCGATCGCGAAGTCGCGGGTGAGCATGACGTTCATGTGGGGTCGCGGGATGCCGCGGCCCTGAGCAACCAAGCCGCGCAACAGCACGTTGGCGCCCTTCTCCTTTTCTGCCTCCAGCACGCTCTTGCCCCAAAACGCTGGCTTCTTCCAGCCAACAGCCCAACCGAGGCGAGCCATATTGGGGGTGACCTTGGGGCTGATGTCATTGCCGTGCAACGGATAGCCCATCTCGGTGCGCAGCGTGTCACGAGCGCCCAGTCCTGCTGGTGCGATGTCGAACTCAGCACCGGCAGCCATGATCGCGTCCCACAAAGCGCCCGCAGCAGCGTTGGCGATAATGAGCTCATATCCGCGCTCACCGGTGTAGCCGGTGCGACACACGACGGCCAACTCGCCTTCGAAGGGGTGCTCGACAAACGACATGTATTCGTGGCCGACAGGGAAGCCCATCTTGGCCAGCACCTCATCTGACTTGGTGCCTTGAACCGCGAGCACGGCGTGAGTGGTGTGGTGATCTGTGATGGTCACCGAGTCAGGCTTGTTGGCGCTGATGCGGCGTACGACCTCGGCTGTGTTGGCCGCATTGGGAACCAGCAGCAAGTGGTCATCATCGAGCAGGTAGACGATGAGGTCGTCGATGATCCCGCCGGTCTCGTCGTCACAACACAAGGTGTACTGCGCCTTGCCGTTGCTCACTCGACCCATGTCGTTAGTCAGGCAGGCATTGATGTGTTCGTAGGCGCCATCGCCACGTACGACGACCTTGCCAAGGTGCGACACGTCGAAGACTCCGACGCTGGTGCGCACAGCCGTGTGCTCCTTGACCACACCGCTGGCGTATTCCAGTGGCATCTCCCAGCCACCGAACTCAGAAAACTTCGCGCCGAGGGCAACGTGACGATCATGCAGTGGTGAGTGCAGCAAATTCATACGCGCAACCTACCTGCTATTGGTTTCGGCTCTAGAGTGACTCCCCGTGACCACTTTCGCTCTTCGCCAAGGCAGCCCAGACGAGACCAGGGCCGATCTGGTCGTTGTTGGCGTTGTGCAAGGCCCCAAGGGCGCGACCCTCGCCGAGGGCGCCCACAGCCTCAGTGCTGCCTGGGGACGCAAACTCTCACCCCTACTCGCCAGCATGAGTGTGACTGGCAAGGCTGGCGAGTCAGTGCGCGTGCCAACTGGTGGGGTCATCCCAGCTCCCATGATGTTGTTGGTGGGTCTGGGTGCAGACGCCGACGTGCACTCCGTGCGTCACGCGGCTGGGGTCGCTGCACGCAATGTGGGAAATGCCGCCTCGGCGACGTTGGCCCTGCCTGCTACCGACGCCGATCACGTCAGCGCCATCGCTGAGGGGTTTTTGTCGGGGCTCTATGTCTACTTGCGCACCGGCGCAGGTGTGGCTGAAGTTGCCCTGCTGAGCCCAGTGGCGAGCCAAGCTGCTGCCATCGCCGCAATGAGTAGGGCACATACTGCTTCGACGTACCTCAATCTGGCCCGCGATTGGGTCAACACCCCTGCCAACGTGCTCAACCCACCGAGCTTCGCCCAGACGGTGGCGGATTTGTGCACGGAGATGGCCATTCCCGGGCTGACCTGCACAGTGCTCGCGGAGGGTGATCTTCGTGAGCTGCAATGCGGCGGCATCCTGGCGGTCGGAGCGGCGTCAGCGCAGCCACCCCGCCTGGTGCATTTGGAGTACCAGCCACGCCAGGCTTCAGGCCATGTTGCCCTCGTCGGTAAGGGCATCACCTTTGATTCGGGCGGTCTGAGCATCAAGCCAGCCGCCTCGATGGTCGCGATGAAGGGCGATATGGCCGGTGCGGCCGCAGCCATCGCTGCCACGATGACAGTGGCCTCAGAAGGACTTCCCGTGCGCGTGACCACGATCGTGCCGATGGCCGAGAACATGATCTCGGGCACCGCTTATCGACCTGGCGATGTGCTCACAATGCACAACGGTCTCACCGTCGAAGTGGCTGACACCGACGCAGAAGGCCGCCTGATCTTGGCCGACGCATTGAGCCTGGCTGCCGAAGCTCAGCCCGATGCGATCCTCAACGTGGCAACCCTGACTGGAGCCTGCTTAGTCGCCTTGGGTGACCGCATGGGTGGGGTGTACGGCGATGACGATCCCGTCTCCGAAGTGCTGGCCGCAGCCGAGGCAGTCGGT
>CALMMO010000149.1 GCA_937868455.1 uncultured Marmoricola sp. | reverse complement strand
CTGTCCGAAGAGGCACAGATTCGAGTTATTGCCTACCTCGGGGTGATGTTCGGCGCAGCCGGTGCGGCTGCGCTTATTTCGAATATTTCTAAAGCCGCTGGTGCGAACATTGGCAAGAAAGTTGCCGCCCAAGCGCTGACCAAGACCGCGTGGTACCCATTGGTCAAGAAGGTCGGGGCGCTGGTCGGTAAGCAAGTCACGAAGAAGACGGTCGAAAAGACCATCATGAAGGGCCTCCCTGTGGTGGGTGGCGTCATCTCAGGCGGACTCACGTACGCCACGTTCCGGCCAATGGGGCACCGACTTGCTGACACGCTCGCCAAGAACCTCGACGGCGCGTTCGCGGTTGAACTCGAGCTAAACCCAAGATTTGCTGAGACTTTGATCGCGGACGTCGGGCTGCCGGGCAAGTGAGATCAGGCGTCAGGGTCGCTGTCGGAGTCGTCCTCTTGTTGTCGTTCTCTGCATGTGGTGCCAAGCGTTCCGCGGAGCCCGTGAGGGAGACGACAGGCCTGGCAAGCGAGGCCGAAAGTAGGGAAGCGTTGGCGGTGCTTCCTACAGTGGCCCGTGGCGCCGACGCGAGCCAATACCGGAGGGAGCTCTTCGGTCGTTCATGGCATGACGTTGAGGGCAATGGATGCAATCAACGTGATGACGTACTCCTGCGCGACGCTGTGCCAGGGACAACGGTTTCAGTTCGACAAGGTGCGTGTTCCCACGATGTCCTCGCTGGCACCTGGGTTGATCCCTACACCGGAGCTTTGTTGGTGTTTGCTGACCTCAAGGATCTTGAGCAGGCACAAGCAATCCAGATTGACCACGTAGTCCCGCTTGCAGAGGCGTGGGTGTCCGGCGCATCGACATGGACTGACGAGCGGCGCGAGCAGTTCGCCAACGACCTCGGGTCTCTGCTGGCTGCCGATGGTCCGACAAATGCCAGCAAGGGGTCACACGATCCCGCCGCGTGGCGTCCAAAGAAGAACTTCCAGTGTGAGTACGCGGTGCGTTGGATTGCCATCAAGGCCGAGTGGCATTTGGGGGTTGATCCCAGTGAACGCCGCGCGCTCAGCGAGATGTTGGAGGTGTGCGGTGCCTCAACTCCTAGTAGCTGAGGTGGGCTTCGAGGGCGGCCAAGACGGCAGCGTGCCGCGGTGAGGCTGGAGTTTGTGGCTCTGGTTTGGTCGTTCGTCAGTGAGGTGTGTGGAGTTCAGCCCAGTGGCTTGTTTGATCGGAGTTAGGGCTCGGGATAGAACTGCTGAGCCCAAGTCCGAAGTGCTGTGAAGCCGGGATATTCACCGCGGGTGAGCGCGGCGGGGTCGGCGTACTTCTGGTGCTGCCAGATGGCAATGTCGGCTTCGAATTGCTCGATCACCCCTCGGCCGTGTTTGACTGCGCGAGCGGCAGACGCCTCTTCGCTCAAGCCGGGCTCGCGTCGGATCCAGACCGAGAACCGAACGTCTGAGGTCTCGTCGTCGACGGGGGTGATGGCGGTTGCGGTGCGGTTGTCGATCATGCCGTGGCTGCGTGTGACCGCTAGCCCCAGGCCCGCGTTGATCGCTTCGACACCGCTGTCGACCTCCTCGATGGTGCCGGGTTCACCCTCGAAGGCGATGGTGAAGTCGACGTAAGACACCGGCTCGTCAAAGTCCTGTCGGGTGAACAGCGGCACGAGCGGGACCTTGTGGACGAACTTGAAGTGGGCGAAGTCCACGCCGTTCTCCAAGACGTACTGTGGGTGCAGTTGGAGGCCCGGCTCAAACAGAGTGGTGCGGCCGTAGCTGGGGTGGTAATCCTCCGCGCTTGCGCCGTCGTCCCAACTGGTGAAGATGTCGGGAACCTCGAAGTAGGGCTCCCGTTTCTCAAGGTCATGCCAGATGTAGATCGCTTCGTTGCGTTCGACCGTCGGGTAGGTCTTGATCTTCTTCCCGATATTGGGTCGGTCTTCGTAGGGGATGCACACGTTGCGTCCGCGGTCGTTCCACTGCCAGCCGTGGAAGGGGCATTGGATGGTGTCGTCGACGACGGTGCCGCCGTAACCCAGGTTGGCGCCGAGGTGTTGGCAGTAGGCGTCCATGACGGTAACGCGACCCGACTGTCCGCGCCAGGCAATCAGCTCCTCACCGAAGGCGCGGACACGGTGGACCTGTCCCGCCGGAACCTCGGCGCCCCATGCCACCTGGAACCATCCAGTCGGCTTCATTGACAATGGTGGTTTGGGCATCGCGCGGCCCCTTCTAGCGTCAGCATGACTAGTGCGTAATCATCAATGTAATAAACAGAATGCCAATTCTGTAAACGGTAACCGATACTCTGCCGCACGGGCAACGGTGGGAAAAGGGACGCCGAGTAAACCCCAATCGAGACCGAAAGGAGCGCCTGGGCATGACTGAGGACCAGAGCACAGCGTCGGTCAAGAGCATTCACGACGCCCGACGCGACATGTATCGCCATCAGATCGCCAGCGCGGCTGAGATCGAGTTCGCGAAGGCAGGTTTCGACTCCACCCCGATGAGCGCGATTGCCGCGACCGCAGGCCTCTCACTTGCCACGGTCTACAAGACGTTCTCCGGCAAGGCCGAGATCTGGGACACCCTCCACGCTGAGCGGATGCAAGCGCTCCTCGCCTACGTGCAGGCTGAGCCCGGGCCAACTGCGCTAGACAGTCTGCTCAATGGGGTCGCGCGGGTTGCGCTCTTCCTGATCGAGAATCCCTCCTACCTCGAGCTCAATCTGCGAGTGGGCGGAGGTTGGACCACCAGCGCCGATGAGGGCCACGGTCTCCAGCGCAGTGTATGGAGTGCCGGACTCGGTCAGATCGCGAGTGGTGTGGAGGCAGCGATCGCAGCTGGCGATCTCACCGGTATTCGTCCTGCCGTTGCGGCCGGGCTCGTGGTGTCCGCGCTGCAGGTCTGGCTCTCAGACTGGGCCAGCTCAGATCGCACCGGCGATCGGGAGGCTCTGGTGGCCGACATGATCGCGCGGCTGCGTTTGGCGCTCGTCGGGCCGACGGCCTGATCGGCCGGTTGATCCCACCGCTCGAGTGCAGTTTCTCTGTCGCTTACTGCAGCGGAATCTCGACGCCGTACTCACTCTCGGGGCGCGGGCCAAACCAACGCCGCTGCGATTCGTCGATGCTGACGTCGTTGATCGAAGCCTCGCGCCGACGCATCAAGCCGTTGTCATCAAACTCCCAGTTTTCGTTGCCGTAGCTGCGAAACCACTGGCCCTCGGCGTTGTGCCATTCGTACTGGAAACGTACGGCGATGCGGTTGTTGCGAAATCCCCACAGGCTCTTGCGTAGGACGTAGTCGAGTTCGCGCTCCCACTTGGCGGTCAGGAACTCCACGATCGCGTCGCGGCCGGTGATGAAGGTGTCGCGGTTGCGCCACACCGAATCGGCTGTGTAGGCGAGGCTGACTCTGTGGGGGTCTTTGGAGTTCCAACCGTCTTCAGCGGCTTGCACCTTCGCACGTGCGCCGGCTTCATCGAAGGGTGGCAATGGTGGGCGCTGCTCGCTCATGTGGGCCTCATTTCTGGTGGTGGCTCACGCTAGCGACTTGTTGCGTGACCCGGCTAGCGCGTCCTGGCGACAGCCTCCATTCAGCGTGGTGGTGCGGCCACAGACCGACGCTCGACCAAAGTGGCGCCGAGTCGGATCGCTTCTGGTTTCAGCGAATCACCTTGCATGCGGCGAAGGAGACGATCCGCTGCTTCAACGCCTAGTTCGAGTGCGGGCTGGCTCATCACAGTGATCGGCGGGTTGACCACCTCGGCCCACTCGGCATCGTCGAATCCAACGATTGAGCAGTCGTCGGGACACTTCAAGCCCGCTTGAGTTAGACCCCTCAGCACTCCCAGAGTCAAGACGCTGTCGAGGGTCAAGATCGCGGTTGGGGGAGTGGGCAACGCCATGAGTGCCAATGTGGCTGCGCATGCGTCGTCTAGTCGGAATCCGTAGGCCGGGAGATATCTCGGATCAAAATCGATGCCAGAGTCATCTAGGGCCTCTCGGTAGCCAGCCGTTCGGGTGCCGAAGGTCCGCGCCTCGATTCGCTTGAGACCGGCTTTATCGAGGTTGAGGAGTTCGTCTTGCTGATCGGGCGTGGCCCCGGTGATCAATGCGATACGTCGATGTCCGGCTTTGACTAAATGTTCCGTGGCCTCTTTGGCGGCGCGACGGTTGCGCAGCCCAACTGAGTCGGCATCGAGACCATCGAGGCGACGGTCAAGGAGCACTACGGGGAGGCCGCCCTCGATGAGCTCGGCCAAAGCGGCGCGCTCAGATGCCTCCGTTGGTACGACGATGAGTCCATCAACTTGTCGGGCAGCCATGAGTTGGAGGGCTCGGTGCTCCTTGTCTGGATCTTCGTCGGAGTTGGCCAACAAGACGTCGTACCCCGACTCGGCGAGTCGGTCGGTGATGCCGCGAAGCGCGCGGATGAAGAAGGAGTTTTCGATATCGGAGAGGATCACACCGACCGTGTGGGTGGTCTTGGTGATCATGCAGCGCGCGACCATGTTGGGGCGGTAGCCGAGCTCGGCGGCGGCGGATTCAACTGACTCTCGACTGCGTGAACTCACTGACCCGTAGTTGCCCAGGGCTCGTGCCGCTGTGGCAACCGAAACTCCAGCGAGGCGAGCAACATCATTCACGGTGACCGCAAGTGGTCTGGGTGATGACATTCGCTCCTCCTCTCAGGTCTAGGCGCTAGTTCGCCCCCGGAGACTAATGGTGTGCATGTCTTGACAACGAATCCCCGAGTCTGAGAACGTTATCAGCAGTAAGTGAGAACGTTATCAGAAACCACACATCGCAGACCTGAGAGAGAGACCTGATGAGTCAGCCCGCTGTCACCGAGCAGCTGCCCCTCAAGCCCATCGACGCCGACACCGTCGAAAAACTCACCGGCACAGTCGCTGAGCGTGATGCCATTCGTGAAGTCGTGGCGGCCGTTGTCGAGAAGGGCCTCACCTCGGTCTATTGGGTGGGTGCGGGCGGCTCCTTGATTTGCAGCCACCCGGCTCACTACCTCATGCTCCAGCACGCCAGCGTGCCGTCGTTCCAAGTGCAAAGCGATGAGCTCAACTGCAGCCAACCGGCGCTGATGGGGGAGCACTCGCTCGTAGTCTTGGCCAGCTACACAGGTAAGACCAAGGAAACTGTGGCCGCTGCGCAAACTGCCGCCGCCACGGGTGCCACGGTCATCGCCGCTGCGAAGGCAGACAGCCCCTTGGCGCAAGCCGCCCACTACTCATTTGTTGGCAAGAGCGACCTGTTCGAGCAACTCGTTGCCTACGCAGTCCTCGAGGCTACGGGTGCAGACCTCGACTGGGACGCCGTGACGGCGGGTCTTGAGGCCCTGCCCCAAGCAGTGAGGCACAGCATCGAGCAAGCAGAGCCACAACTAAGCAGCATCGCCGCCGACTTTGCCGCCGACGATTTCACTTACGTGCTGGGGTCGGGGCCAAGCTTTGGTTGGGCCTACGGCATGGCGATGTGCTTCTTGCAGGAAATGCAGTGGAAGCAGGCTGCTGGCTACAACTCTGGTGAGTTCTTCCAGGGCGCATTCGAGATGGTCAACGACACCTCGGCTGTCCTGCTGTGGCATGGCCAGGACGCCTCGCGGCCCATGGGAGACCGCGCGATCTCGTTCTTGACGAAGTACGCGCCGAGATACCGCGTCGTAGACATTGCCGACTTAGATCTGCCAGGTGTGCCTGAGCAGGTGCGCGGACAGTTCTCTCCCATCGTCATCGCTGCTTTGGCTAACCGACTCGCCCAGCACTACGAGCACATTCGCCAACACGATCTAGAGACTCGCCGCTACATGTTCAAGGTTGAGTACTAATGGGCACCGGCGCTCTCGGGTTCGACGAACACCGTTACCTCAGCATCCAGGAGGGAGCAGTGCGCGCCGGACAGGAACTGGCTGCTGAACTGGCCGCAGCTAAGTCCGCAGGCGCAGAGGAGCTAGTTTTCCTAGGCACAGGTGGCGCTAACTTGTTGATGGAGCCGGCAGTGCAGTTGCTGGCACGCCACTCACGGTTCCCCGCCTATGTGCGCCGATCAGCTGAGGAAGCCCTCGAGGGCGTCGAGCGGCTCGGTGCCCAAAGCGTCGTGGTGATGCCGTCGTTGTCGGGTACGACGCCTGAAACGCTCACCATCGCCCGCCTAGCCCGTGAGCGCGGTGCGAGGCTCATTGCGCTTGTGGGGTTCGAGGACACCCCACTATCCCGCATCGCACATTCCACGTTGATCAACGGCGCCCTTGATGACACATCGTCTGAGTCCTTCTACCTCCAGACCATGATTGGCGTCTTGGGGTTGGCAGAGAGTCCCGAAGCGCACGAGTTGAGTGGTCAGCTTGCCCAACTGCCCCAGGTGTTGTTGCAGGCGAAGCGAGACTTTGATGAGCCAGCTCGTCGATATGCCGAGCACCTGGCTCGCCACCCCTGGCACATCTTCACTGCCGCTGGACCGAGCTTCACCGAGGCGTACTACTTTGCGATGTGCATCCTGGAAGAAATGCAATGGATCCGCACCCGCCCAGTGCCAGCTGCTGACTTCTTCCACGGCACCTTGGAGCTTGTCGAGTCCGGTGTCAGCGTCGTACTCCTCAATGACGAGAGTGCCTTCCGGCCACTGGTCGACCGGGTTGAGGCCTTCTTGGTGGGTCGCACCGAAGATGTCTTGGTGCTCGACACTCGTGCGAGTGACCTCTCGTCGCTTTCGCCTCAGGCTCGAGCGGCTTCTGGACCGATTGTGTTGGCCGCTCAGCTCGAACGCGTCGCTGCACACCTCGAACTGATCAGAGAACACCCGCTCACCACACGCCGCTATTACAAGCGAGTGGAGTACTGATGTGACTCCACAGGTGGTGTGTGTAGGCGACAACGTCGTCGACTTGTACGTCGATGAGGGCATTGGCTTTCCCGGTGGGAACGCTGTGAATGTTGCTGTGCACGCCACTCGACTTGGTACGACGATGGGACGCCCGCCAGCGGCCTACGTCGGCGTACTCGGCGATGATGAGGCTGGTCGTCATGTGCTGGCGGCCCTTGAGGATGAGGCCGTCGACCTCACCCGCACTCGGGTTGTGGCCGGAGCCAATGCCTTCGCTCGGGTGAGGCTCATTAATGGCGATCGGGTCTTCTTGCCCGGGTCGATCGGAGTCTCGGAGTTTGTCCCTGATGCCGCAGATCTAGCGCTGGTTGCGACCTCACACATCACGCACACGGGCGAGTGCTCGATGCTGGAGCCTCATCTCGCCGCTCTCAGCGATGCAGCACAGTTCCTCAGCTTCGACTTCTCCGAGCGTGACTGGGACTACGTTGCGGATTACGCGCAGTTTGCGGACTTAGCGATTTTGTCGCGGCCAGCCAGTTCTCCCGAGGACCCACTTGAGGTCGCGAACAAGGTGCTCGCACTCGGGGCTCCTCAAGTGGTGGTGAGCTCTGGTGTCAGTGGGGCTTTATGGGCGGACGGATCACGCCATGTGTGGGCCCAAGCACCTGACGCAGATGTGGTCGACACTCTGGGAGCTGGCGACTCCTTGATCGCCCGGCTGTTGATGGGGCTCGCGACGGCGCAAACCCCTGAAATTTTTCTCCCCGCTGCTACTGCCTATGCCACTGCGTCGTGCATGACTCGGGGCGCCTTCGGCAACTCCTTCAGCTTCGACCCACAGTCGATCGGATCAGCAATACCTA
>CALMMO010000148.1 GCA_937868455.1 uncultured Marmoricola sp. | reverse complement strand
TCGATGAGCCCACCAACCACCTAGATGCCGACTCCATCGTCTGGTTGCGAGATTTCTTGAAGAACCACAAGGGCGGACTTGTCGTGATCTCTCACGATGTCGCTCTGTTGGAGGCCTGCGTCAACAAGGTCTTGCACCTCGACGCCAACCGAGCCGTGATCGACACCTACAACATGGGCTGGTCGGCGTACCTCAAACAGCGTGAGACCGATGAGCGCAGGCGCCGTCGCGAACACGCCAACGCCGAGAGCAAGGCCAAGACACTCACCGACCAGGCCAACAAGATGCGAGCCAAGGCCAGCAAGGCCCAAGCTGCCCAGTCGATGCTCAAGCGCGCCGAGAAACTCATGGCCGGCGTCGAGGGTCAACGCCAAGCTGATCGGGTCGCCAAGATCGCGTTCCCCTCTCCCTCACCCTGCGGCAAGACACCGCTTACTGCCGAAGAACTCTCCAAAAGCTATGGCTCCCTGGAGGTGTTTACCGATGTGGATATGGCGATCGACCGGGGTTCACGCGTCGTTATCTTGGGGCTCAACGGTGCCGGAAAGACCACCCTGTTGCGCATTCTGGCAGGCGTCGATCAACCCGACACAGGCTCGGTGGTGCCCGGCTACGGCCTCAAGCTTGGCTACTACGCCCAAGAACACGAGACCCTCGATGTCTCGCGCAGCGTGCTGAGCAACCTGCATGCCTCGGCCCCACACTTGACCGACACGCAAGCACGCTCGGTGCTGGGCAGCTTCTTGTTCTCTGGCGATGACGCCGATAAGCCAGCCGGGGTGCTCTCAGGCGGCGAGAAGACCCGTTTGGCGCTGGCCATCTTGGTTGTGTCGTCAGCCAACGTGCTGCTTCTGGACGAGCCAACCAACAACCTCGATCCCGCATCGCGGGAAGAAGTGCTGGCCGCGATTCGTACCTATAAGGGCGCCATCGTTTTGGTGACGCACGACGAGGGCGCGGTGCATGCCCTTGAGCCAGATCGGGTGCTGATCCTGCCCGATGGCGTTGAGGACCTGTGGAGCCCGGACTACGCCGATTTGGTGGCACTTGCCTAGGCTGCACACGATGTTTGAGGAGAACCGATGAGCGCGATGCACCCCGGAATGATGATGCGCTCTTTGCGCCAAGACCGCGGGGTAGTCGAGGAGCGGTTGTCTCGTAAGACCCTCAAACGAGTGTTGACGTTTGCTGGTCCACACAAGCCACAAATCACGATCTTCGTCATCTTGACCATGATCGATGCTGCGCTCGTCGTCGTACCTCCGCTGCTTGTGCAGCGTGCAGTCGACCGAGGCATCTTGGCAAAGGACACCTCGGTGGTCTTGTGGGCTGCAGTTGCGATGGCGGTCTTCGCTGTCTTTGACGCTGGCCTGGCCGTGAGTTCGGGGTACCTGTCCTCGCGCATCGGAGAGGGTTTGATCTTCGACCTGCGCACCAAAGTGTTCGCCCACATTCAACGCATGGGACTGGCGTTCTTCACTCGCACCCAGACTGGGGCACTCGTGAGCCGCCTCAACCATGACGTCATTGGCGCCCAGCGCGCCTTCACTTCCACTTTGTCCAACACCGTCTCCAATGTGGTCTCGGTGGTCGCCGTATCAGTAAAAAAGGAGGCGCTGAGTTGGCAGGTCACGTTGGCTTGCCTCGCGCTCTTTCCGATCCTTCTCTTGGCCTCTCGGTGGGTGGGCACCCGGATTGCTGGCCTGACTCGCCAGCAGATGGACGCCAATGCCGGGCTGGGCAGCCTGATGACTGAGCGATTCAATGTGGGCGGAGCCTTATTGCTGAAACTCTTTGGGCGTCGTGCAGACGAAGACGCGGGCTATGCCGCGAAGGCAGCCGTGGTTCGCGACCTCGGCGTCCAGATCAGCTTGGTTGGCCAGGTGTTTCGAGCCGCATTGATGTTGGTGCCGGCCCTCGCCACAGCACTCGTGTACGGGTTAGGCGGCTGGCTGGCGATCCAGCAGGCGCTCACCGTGGGCACCCTCTTGGCACTGGCCACCTTGCTGCTTCGCCTTTTGGGTCCACTGCAAGGCCTCTCGAACGTTCGCGTCGATGTCATGACTGCTCTGGTGAGCTTCGATCGGATCTTCGAGGTCCTCGACCTGCCTTCGACGATCAACGAAGCTCCTCACGCCATCGAGCTTCCCGCAGACGCCGCGCGAGTTGAGTTCGATCGAGTTCAGTTCACCTACCCCAAGGCTTCAGACATCTCCTTGGCATCTCTTGAGTCAGTCGCACGCGTCGAGACTCGTGACTACCAGCAGGTGCTCACCGACATCAGTTTCGTGGCCGAGCCGGGCCAGATGGTGGCGCTGGTCGGACCCTCAGGGGCAGGCAAGACAACCATGACCCACCTAGTTGCCCGTCTCTATGACGTGACAGAGGGCGCAGTGAAGGTTGGCGGCCACGATGTGCGCGACGTGACGTTGGAATCCCTTGAAGCCGCGGTGGGCTACGTCACCCAAGACGCCCACATGTTCCACGACACCATCCGAGCCAACTTGACCTACGCGCGCCCGGGCGCCAGCGCCACGCAGCTATGGGAGGCCCTTGAGGCCGGACAGATCGCAGAGGTCGTCAGGTCGATGCCTGATGGGCTCGACACGGTCGTGGGGGATCGCGGCTATCGCCTCAGCGGTGGTGAGAGGCAGCGTCTGGCTATCGCTCGGCTCCTGCTGAAGGCCCCGGCCATTGTGGTGCTCGATGAGGCCACCGCGCATCTTGACTCAGAGTCGGAGGTCGCAGTTCAACGAGCACTCGACACTGCGCTCCAAGGCCGCACCTCATTGGTGATCGCTCACCGGCTCTCCACAGTCCGCAGCGCAGATCAGATCTTGGTCATCGACGATGGGC
>CALMMO010000147.1 GCA_937868455.1 uncultured Marmoricola sp. | reverse complement strand
GCAAGGTGGCCTGGAGGTCAGACATGGGTTCCTCTTCGTTTGCGGGTGAAAACTCAAAGTTCGTTCGCCGAAATCTTGCCACGAAGACCAAGGAGAAGACGAAAGTTGTCTCCGCCTCCAGCGCGGGGCATCATCGACACCGTCTTAGGAGGACACTCATGAAGAAGTTGTTGGTGTTGCTCGTGCTGGCTGCTGCCGGTTTTGTGGTCTTCAAAAAGCTTCAAGATGACCCGGACAGCGGTTGGCAGTCTGACTACATGCCAGCGCCTCCGGTGCCCACTGATTAGGGCTAAGCCAACTTGGGGTGTTCGCCGTTGAGTCGGCGTACGACGTGACGCTCCACCCAAAAGATCATCAGCGGCACCAGTCCCGCGATGAGCACGACCGCTGTGTAGACCAGGCTCCAGCCGGCGCGACGCGACAGCAAGAAGGCCACCATCACATAGATGATGAACACCCAGCCGTGCACCATCCACAAGATGCTCCACTGCTCGCCGAAGGTTTGCAGGGCCGTGCCTTGGGTCGCCAAATAGCGCGCCGGCAGAATCACTAGGGAGCAAAAGGCCAAGAGCACTCCCACGAGGAGGGCCAAGAATCGGTACCAGAATGCGAGTCGTTCCACCGCACTAACCTACCTGGCCAGCGCGAACCTCATCGCGGCACCAACGACCCCACACATAGACCGCGAAGGCCGCAAACACCCACCACTGCAAGCCATAGAGCAGATTGCGCAGACCGGTGGTGCTCGAGACCGGCGGCACGTCGTGCTCGGTGACCTCCTGCAGCCCATCGGTGGGTGCGCTGGCTACGACGTAGGCGCCGTACAAATCAGCGGGCACGTGCTGCACGGCGGTGGCGATCCGCAACTCCGGAATCACCTTGTCGGTTGGATCAGGGTCAGACTTATGGCTGCCCTCCCCGGCCTGTAGCCAGCCCTGGAGTTCCACCGATCCGTTGAGGTCTGGGGCCGACGCAGAAGGTGCCCAACCGCGCACCACGAGCATCGCCGAACCGGTGGAGGCGACCTTCACCGGACTGACCACCCAGTACCCAATATCGGTTTTGTGTTCGCGATCGTCGACGTAGATCGTGATCGGCAACCACGATCCTTCGACAATGACAGGTCGGCCAAGGTTGGCGCCATCGAGCACAGCGTCGGCTCCCAGCGCCTTCTCAAGCGGCACAGGTGCCTCGCTAGACAGGTCTGATGCGGCTTGAGCCCGCTCGGCGCGCCACGCGTCCAACTGCCAATCCGAAAGCCAGGCGCAGCTGGCAATGGCCGCGATGAGCACGAGGTGTGCGCCCAACGCGCGAAGGCTGAAGAGCCGAGTCATGATCTGGGATCGTCACCCTTGGGTGATTTCGTGCACCCCACCGGGGCCGATAGTGATGATGGTGCCGCCGGTAGGACTTCCAGGAGGCGTGGCCGCCGAGGGCGGCGGCACGACCTCACCAGGGACCACCACGGGGGTGCCCTGCAGTACGTCTTCGATGTCGGCTAGGAACTCATCAACCTCGTCGGCGCCGACAGGGCCGCCTGCGAGCTGGCCATCGGCACCCAGCAACACTGCGGCCGACGTGGCCGGAATCTCCAGTGCGAGCCAGGCCAGACCGTAGTGGTCGTAGTAGGCCTCAGTTTCGGGGTATTCCGGATTGTTTTGCGGCACCGCAGCGAAGCTGAACACCATGTTCAAATCGACCTGTGGCAGTCGGTCACGCCACTGGTGCACGCGGTCCCATGAGGCGTACGTCGACGCGCAGTAGCAGTTGACGAAGAACAGCAACTGCGGGCGCTGCCACGCCAATTCACGCAACGTCTTCGGGGTGCGTTCGCTATCAAGCAGGATCGCCTCGGGGATTGGGACCCTGACGTAGTCGAGTTCGTCGCCGTCCTCGTCCTCGTTAGGGGCCTCAGCGTTCGTGATCGGCTGCAGAGGTTGAGCCACTGGGGTCGCAGCAGGGTTCGCAGCCACGAAGTACGTCGCAACCGCTGCTGCCAGCGCCATCGAGGTCCAGCCCCACTCGGCTGCAGAGAAGTCAGCCAACGCCCCGATGACGCTCACCCCACGAGTCGTGGCCACCAACCAAAGAGCCGCCAACGCCACGAAGACCGTGTTGCGCACCAAGGTGCGTTCGGTGACCTGCTGATTGCCAATGGCTCCGAAGCACCCACAGCTCGGTCGGGGCGTGAAGGTCATCGCCCGGGCGATCACAACCCAATAGATCACCATGAGGATCAAGGTGTCGACGGCCGCCCACATGGCCA
>CALMMO010000146.1 GCA_937868455.1 uncultured Marmoricola sp. | reverse complement strand
AAGCCTCACGACTGACCTGTTGAAGAACGCAGGTGCGGCCATCTGCGGCGGTCATCTCTTGCACATTAGGGGTCACTGAAATTTCAGGACCACGTAAACATTGAGTATTGCCAAGGCTGCCAATGACGGTATACCTAGCCACAGTGACTCAGTCACCATGGCGACTGCCAAAAGTACGCACAGCACGCCGCGAACTCCTCGGTACCGACCAGGGAATTTGGGAGCTGTGACGATGAACAGGACGCCGAAACAGAGCAAAGCGAGAGGCGCAATCACGGCCTTAAAAGTATTGGTCCCTAGAGCGGCCGTCATGGCTCGGTTCGATGCATGTTGGCTCGGTCGCGTGCTGTGGTGCACTCGGCGGCTCGGGTTTGGCCTGGTCCAGGTGGCGAACTGGTGGTGCGTCTCATTTGCTGCCACCCGCCTTGGTCTTCTGGACCTTCCAATTGGAGCATCTTCGCGTACGCGACTGGAGTCTGACCAGCATCAAACAACCAACGACATCGACCGAGAATCGGGGGGCAGGGCGTATCTATCCCAGCAGTTCATCCAGCGTGGAAAGGACATCCAGTTGCCACTCTTGCCTCACCAATCCGATTTCCCTTCGCAAGTCAATGAAGGACGCTATCTCGCCCAAGACGGGTGTATCGGGTAGCGCTTCTCGCATGGCAGGAAGTCGACAGAGTTCGCAGGGCCGCGCAGCGGCATAGAAGCGATTCATTTGCCATTCCACCCACGAACTAATGAGGTATCTACGAATTCGACCGAGACCGCGAACATATGAAACGCATGATGTCCCTACAACAACGGCGGGATCTGCCGGTGAAACGGTGCGCCAAATTCCGTCATCCTGCAGCCACATTGCTAATCCTCAGGAAAGTAATAGTGCCGACCGGGCCCATCTTTTTCGTCCAGTGCATGTGATGGTGTTGGTCGGGTCGCGTGGTGCACTCGCCGGCTCGGGGTTGGACTGGTCCAGGTCTCGAGGTGATGGTGCGTCCCATTGCTACCACAGCCTTGCTCTAGGAAACCGCTGATTGGAGCATCTTTGCGTAGGTGGCTGGAGCCTGACCAGCAACTGCCCGATGCCCTCGCACGTTTGCACTCTTCGGTCTAGGCGTCACTCACCGATTGGATCTACACGGTTCTGCGGTCAACGCCTAGACGAATCCCATGTTCACTGGTCCTCCCGTTAGGCCCGAGCACCTAAGGTTGCGGGGTGCCTGCCACCTATCACTGGGACGACTGGTCCCTCGATCAGTTGATGGCCGCTAAAGGTGAGACTCGGGTCAGTCTGGTGGTGCCTGCTCGCAATGAGGCTGCCACCGTTGGCGCGGTTGTCACCCGAGTGCGTGAAGCCTTGCTCGACACGGTCGGATTGCTCGATGAAGTGATCGTGATCGACTCCGACTCCACTGATGCGACCTTTGAGGTCGCCACCGATGCGGGGGCCAAGGTTTATCGCAGCGCCGACATCCGCCCCGACCTGGGCAGCTTTCGGGGCAAAGGCGAGGCGATGTGGAAGTCGTTGTTTGTGGCTGGTGGCGACGTACTCGTTTTCATGGACGCCGACCTGCTCGATTGGGACACCCACTTTGTTCCAGGGTTGTTGGGGCCGCTGCTGACCTCCCCTGAGGTGAACTTGGTGAAGGGGTTCTATGAGCGCCCAGGACTCGAAGGTCCGCTCGAAGGTGGCCGGGTCACCGAACTTGTGGCTCGGCCCTTGATTGCACTTCTCTATCCGGAGTTGAGCGGGTTGGTGCAACCGTTGGCGGGGGAGTGGGCCGTGCGTCGAGAACACTTTGCCTCGTTGCCCGTGCCCACCGGCTATGCCGTTGAGTTGGCTGCGCTCATCGACACTCCTGCTGAGCAGATCGCCCAAGTCGATCTTGGCGTGCGGGCTCACCGTCACCAAGCCCTGCGCGATTTGGGCGGGATGGCCACCCAAATCCTGGCCGCTGCACTGGCCCGCGCCGGAGTGCGAGAGGCCGGAATTGATGCGCCGCTGACGCAGTACCTGCACAGTGCAAGCGGACCAGAGCCCGACATACGCCACGTTGTTAACACCGAACGACCTCCAGCGAGAGACCACCTCTGATGACTTTGCGACTAGGGCGCCACAGTTTTGACGACGCACAAACGTTGATGATGGCCATCGTCAACCGCACCCCCGACTCGTTCTATGACAAGGGCGCGACATGGTCTGAGGACAAGGCGCACGCCCGGGTCGCGGAAGTGGTCGCCCAGGGCGCTGAGATAGTCGACATTGGCGGCATCAAAGCAGCGCCCGGTGTCGAGATCAGCGAGGCCGAGGAGCGCGAACGCGTGGTCGACTTCGTCGCCAAGGTCCGCGCCGACCATCCACAGTTGGTCATCTCTGTCGACACCTGGCGTGCCGGTGTGGCCGACGCGGTCTGTCGCGCCGGGGCCGACGTCATCAACGACGCCTGGGGCGGGGCCGATCCTGAGCTCGTTGACGTGGCCGCACAGCACGATGTGGCGATCATCTGCACGCACACCGGGGGCGTTCAGGTGCGCACCCGGCCCTTCCGGATTGAGTACGACGACGTCATGGCCGCCGTCATCGCCGACACCACCGCCTATGCCGAGCGCGCACTGGCAGCCGGTGTGGCCCGCGAATCCATCGTCATTGACCCTGCTCATGACTTTGGCAAGAACACCGTGCACGGACTCGAGGTGACCCGTCGGATGGCTGAAATGGTCGCCACGGGGTGGCCTGTCCTGGTCTCGTTGTCCAACAAAGACTTCGTCGGTGAGTCGCTCGATCTCCCTGTGGGTGAGCGACTGATCGGCACCCTGGCCGCCACCACAATCTGTGCCACCGCAGGGGCTCGCATCTATCGGGTGCACGAGGTTGTGCAGACCCGACAAACCGTCGACATGGCCAATGTAATCGCCGGGCGATTGGCACCCAAACTGATGATCAGGGGACTGCAATGAGAGTGGTGATCGCTCCTCCGGCGCCAGCGCTGCTGCCGGACTACGCAGGGCGAGAAGACCCGGTTGGGCCGCTGCGTGCAGCGCTGAAGCAGGCCGTGGCCTGGCTCGGCGATGGGCCAGTGCGAGTCGTGGCGCAGGCGCCCAGCGAGGTTGATCGCAGTCGGGGCGTCCAGCAATCACTGGGCGTTCGCATTGCCCTGAGCCTGGGCCTGACCCTGACCGATGATCCGAGTGCGCCGCTACTGGTCTTTGCCAGTGGCAGTGCCATGCGCACCGAAAAGGCGCCCGGCTTCTTCGATGAGCGAGCCGCTGCCTTCGATGCTCAAGTCGACGCTGCAATCAGGGCTGGGAAGGGCCTGAGCGACCTGGATCTCGCCCTAGGTGAGCAGTTGTGGGCTCATGGGCTGACGGGTCTGGTGGACATAGCTGGGGCCGAGATTGACGACGTGCAGGTCGACTATGCCGACGCGCCCTTCGGAGTTGCCTATTGGGTGGCTCGTTGGCAACTCAAAGCGGCTAGTAGTCAGGCTGATTCGGGATCGTGAGGGCGAGGGCAATCAGGGCGACGCCGACCACGACCATGATGAGTACGTCGAACCAGCGGCGTCGTACGCGCAGCATGCCTGCGGAGTGCTCACCCAGGAAATAGCGCGGGATGGCACCCAGTGCCAGACAGGCACCCATCACAGTCACCCCTAGTCGCCAGTTGCCCCAGGCCACAAGAACGAGCCCGATGAGCGCAGCGCTGACCACCGCCAGGTAGATCACTCCACCAGCGGTTTGCGGCTTGCGCAATGGGGCCACCGGACTTAGGACTGCTCAGCGATTTCGACGATGTTGCTCAGCAACATGGCCCGAGTCATCGGACCCACGCCGCCAGGGTTGGGGGAGATCCAGGCAGCCACGTCGCGCACACTCGCGTCGACGTCGCCAGCGATCTTGCCGTCAACGCGGGAGACGCCGACATCGAGCACGGCCGCTCCAGGCTTCACCATGTCGCCCATGATGATGCTCGGCACGCCTGCGGCAGCGACCACGATGTCTGCTTGACGCACGTGCTCGGCCAGGTCGCGAGTGCCGGTGTGGCACAGCGTGACGGTGGCGTTTTCAGAACGACGCGTCAGCAGCAGTCCCAGTGGACGCCCAACGGTGACACCGCGGCCCACCACGCACACCTCGGCGCCGGCGATCGGCACGTCGTGGCGGCGAAGCAACTCAACGATGCCAGCAGGTGTGCAGGGCAGCGGTGCCTGTTTGCCCAACACCAGCCAGCCAAGGTTGGTGGGGTGGAGTCCGTCAGCGTCTTTGGCGGGGTCGATCAAGCCGAGCACACGGTTCTCGTCGCGACCCCGCGGCAACGGCAACTGCACGATGTAACCAGTGCAGGTGGGGTCGTCGTTGAGTTGATGTACGGCGGCCTCGATCTCCTCTTGCGAAGCAACCTCAGGCAACTCGATGCGGATCGACTCGATGCCAACCTCGGCGCAGTCTTTGTGCTTGCCGTTGACGTACCAGCGACTGCCGGGGTCATCGCCGACCAGCAGAGTGCCAAGGCCAGGGTGAATGCCCCGCGCCTTAAGCGCCTCGACTCGTGCGGTCAGTTCGGACTTGATGGCTGCGGCGGTCTTTACCCCGTCAAGAATCTGTGCGCTCACGAGAACTCAGTCTAGGTGTCAGATCAGGCCGAGCTCGGTCACTGCGTCGCGCTCTTCGACCAGTTCGGCCACAGAGGCGTCGATCTTGCCGCGGGAGAACTCGTTGATCTCCAGACCCTGCACGATCGACCAGTCGCCACCCTTGGTGGTCACTGGGAACGACGAGATGATGCCCTCGGGCACGCCGTAAGAACCGTCGGATGGGACAGCCATCGACACCCAGTCGCCTTCGGCGGAGCCGAGCAGCCAGTCGCGGGCGGCATCAACGGTCGCGCTGGCAGCCGAAGCTGCCGAGGACGAGCCGCGGGCCTCGATGATGGCGGCGCCACGCTTGGCGACAGTCGGGATGAAGGTGTCGGCGAGCCAGGCCTGGTCGTTGACCACGGCAGCCGCGTTGTCGCCGCGAACCTCGGCGTTGAAGATGTCGGGGTACTGCGTTGCGGAATGGTTGCCCCAGATCGTCATCTTCTTGATCTCGGTGACCCCAGCACCCGTCTTGGCAGCAAGTTGGGAGATCGCGCGGTTGTGGTCGAGGCGGGTCAGCGCCGAGAACCGCTCCTTGGGGATGTCAGGGGCGTTGGTCATCGCGATCAAAGCGTTGGTGTTGGCCGGGTTGCCGGTCACGCCGATGCGCACATCGCTCGCTGCGACCTTGTTAAGGGCCTTGCCCTGGGCGGTGAAGATCGCGCCGTTGGCCTCCAAGAGGTCACCGCGCTCCATGCCGGGTCCGCGGGGACGGGCACCCACGAGCAGGGCCAGGTTGACCCCGTCAAACATCTTCTCGGGGTCATCGCCGATGTCGACGCCGGCAAGGGTGGAGAACGCGCAGTCGTCGAGTTCCATGACGACGCCCTCAAGGGCCTTCAGTGCGGGCGTGATCTCGAGCAGTTGCAGGTGAACTGGGCGGTCAGGACCCAGCAGCGAACCGCTAGCGAGACGGAAGAGGAGGCTGTAGCCGATCTGGCCAGCTGCTCCGGTGACGGCAATCTT
>CALMMO010000145.1 GCA_937868455.1 uncultured Marmoricola sp. | reverse complement strand
AGTCCGGCCATGTCCTTGATCGCGATGATGTGCGCACCTGCGGAGACGATCTTCTCGGCCAACCGCAGGTAGTAATCCAGCGTGTAGATCTTCTCGGCCGGGTTGGACAGATCGGAGGTGTAACACAAGGCAACCTCGGCGATCGTCGTACCGGTGTCACGCACCGCCTCGATCGCCGGACGCATCTGCTCGACATCATTGAGCGCATCAAAGATCCGGAAAATGTCGAGGCCAGTGGCGGCGGCTTCGTGCACGAACGCGTCGGTGACTTCGGTCGGATAGGGCGTGTAGCCCACTGTGTTGCGCCCGCGCAGCAGCATTTGCAAGCAGATGTTGGGCACCGATTCGCGCAGCGCGGCCAACCGCTCCCAGGGGTCTTCGGCGAGGAACCGCAAGGCAACGTCGTACGTCGCGCCACCCCACGCCTCAAGGGAGAGCAACTGCGGAGTCAGCCGAGCCACATGCCCAGCCACATCGACGAGGTCCTTGGTGCGCACGCGGGTGGCCAGCAGCGACTGGTGGGCGTCGCGGAAGGTGGTGTCGGTGACTGCCACGGTCTGCTGAGCACGCAACTGGCGTGAGAACTCGGCGGGGCCAAGCTCGAGAAGGCGTTGCCTGGACCCGAGTGGTGGCGTTGTCTTGACGTCGATCTTCGGCAGTTTGCTCAGCGGCGACACCTTGACCGGGCTGCGCCCGTGCGGGCGGTTCGCGGTCACATCGGCGAGCCAGTTGAGGATCTTCGCGCTCTTGTCGGCGTTGGGTCGGGCGTTGAGCAACTCGGGGTGAGTCTCGATGAAACTGGTGTTGAGACGTCCGGCCACGAAGTCAGGTTCATCCATCACGGCTTGCAAGAACGGGATGTTGGTTTCAACACCGCGAATCATGAACTCCGCGAGAGCCCGGCGAGCCTTTTGCACCGCCTTCTCGAACGTGAGGCCACGGCAGGTGAGCTTGGCCAACATCGAGTCGAAGTGGGCGCTGACTTCGGCTCCGGTGTACGTCGTACCGCCATCGAGGCGCACACCCGCGCCACCAGGGGAGCGGTAGGTCGTGATCTTGCCGGTGTCGGGACGAAAACCGTTGGCGGGGTCTTCGGTGGTGATCCGGCACTGCAAAGCAGCGCCGCGCAGACGCACAGAGCTTTGATCAGGCAACCCGAGATCGGCCAAGGTCTCACCGGCGGCGATCCGAAGTTGCGACTGCACCAAGTCGACGTCGGTGACCTCTTCGGTGACGGTGTGCTCGACCTGGATGCGGGGGTTCATTTCGATGAAGACGTAGTCGCCGCTTTCGTTGAGCAAGAACTCCACGGTGCCGGCGTTGCGGTAGCCAATCTCTTTGGCGAACCTCACCGCATCAGCGCACATGCGGTCACGTAGGGCCGGATCAAGGTTGGGAGCCGGCGCAATCTCGACGACCTTCTGGTGCCGACGCTGCACGGAGCAGTCGCGCTCGAAGAGGTGAATGACGTTGCCGTGCGCATCGGCCAGGATCTGCACCTCCACGTGGCGGGGGTTGGTGACCGCTTCTTCGATGAAGACTGTTGAGTCGCCGAAGGCGCCCTCGGCTTCGCGCATGCAGGTGCGGATTGACTCCTCGAGGAGTTCGGGGTCGTCGACTCGACGCATACCTCGTCCGCCGCCACCTGCCACTGCCTTCACAAACAGTGGGAACCGCAAGGTGGTCGCTGCCAACATCAACTCAGCCACGTCGGTGCTCGGCGGCACACTGGCCAAGGTGGGCACCCCGGCCTTCTTGGCTGCCTCGATGGCGCGAGCCTTGTTGCCGGTCAGGCGCAGTACGTCGGCCGTCGGCCCCACGAACGTGACCCCCGCGTCGGCACACGCCTGGGCAAGGTCGGGGTTCTCGCTGAGGAATCCGTAGCCTGGATAAACCGCGTCGGCCCCTGCCCGCACTGCCGCTCCCACGATCAACTCAGGGTCGAGATAGGCACGCACCGGGTGGCCGCGCTCCCCGATCTCGTAGGCCTCATCTGCTTTCATCCGGTGCTCAGAGGCGCGGTCTTCGTAGGGGAAAACCGCCACCGTTGTGGCACCGACTTCCATGGCAGCCCGGAAGGCCCGGATGGCGATCTCGCCACGGTTTGCAACCAAGATCTTGGAGAACATGGCAGAACGCTAATGCTCTAGTGCCAGATCATCCCAAGACCGAGAGGGGTTTGGACACGGTGAGCCTGGCGCGACGTCATACGAACAGGTTTCCATAGCTCTCGTTTCGTACGACGCTGCGAGCGCTCAGCACTGCCCGTAACAAGCAGCCGAATAGACCCGGGTTACCTCGCGCACGCAGTCGATCAAGATGGCTTCGGGGTCGTTGGACAAGGCACCCAGTCGGATGCGGTCGTATTGGCGGGGAAGGTACTGACTCAAAAGTGGCAGCGGGATCTCGACCTCGCGAAGATTGGCCATCAAGGTGGCACGGGCGGCAGCGATCTGCTCGTCAGGCCAGTAGTACCTCATCCGATCGCTGTAGCTATAGCGCCGTGAGAAACGTTGCTCCTCGGGAGTGCCGAGGTAGTACTTCGCCCACTGCGCGGGCTCGGCGAGCATGCGCTCCTCGATCACCGCGCGCAGACTGGAGCGGCCCTCGGTGATGAGTTCATCCTCGATGTGTGAGAGCCCAAAAAGACCCTCGCGCAACGCGAAGGTCAGGCCGGGACCAACCTTCAAGATGGCCCAGTGGTCAGCGACCAGTTGCGCCAAATTGGCGGGGGTTTGGTAGTCAGTGGAGTGAGCCTCAAACACCAATCCCGGCTCATCATCGAGCACCGTGCGCAACTCCCGGGTGCCTTCGCTGATGTAGTCGACGACCTTGAGGTGATCGAACTCCACCGCAGGTTGTACGACGAGCGCGGAAATCTTTGGCCAGATCTCGCCAAGGCCCACGGCCTCAAAAGCTGCTCGGTGCTTGGCCAACGTGACCCGTGCGGCGTCCGCACTGGTGGGCACGAGCCCCTCGAGTTCCTCTTGGTGTCCTCCAGGGACGGGCACCTCGGTGCCGATCACGTATCTCACCTGCGCCGCCGTACCAGCGACTTCGGCGCCCATCTCAGCGACCTTGATCAAGCGAGCAGCCCGAGCGGCAGCGATCTCGTCAGTGATCGGGTAAGGGTCGCCCGCGCACGAGAACGAGCAGTCGAGATGGATTTTGGTGTAACCGGCCTCGGCATAGGCCCGCACCAAGTCCTCAGCCATCGCCATTGCGGTTTCTGGAGCCTCTGACTGCCAGCGGTTGGGTCCCAAATGGTCTCCACCCAAGATGACCCGGTCACGGGACAACCCAACCTCGTCGGCAAGACCAAAGACCATCTCGCGGAACTCGGCAGGGTTCATCCCGGTGTAGCCGCCGAACTGATCGACCTGGTTGCTCGTGGCCTCGATCAGCGTATGGCTGCCATCGTCCACCGACTGCATCAGCGCCGCCCGCAGAACGGTGGGGTCAGCCGAACACACCGAGTAGATGCCAATGACCTGACCGCTCTTGTGCGCAGCAATCAGCGAGGGGTAATCCATGGGAGTCCTTCCAACTTCGACTCACCGATGTTAGGGACTCCTTGCGCGTTAGGTGCTCAAGTGCGCATGCCCGGCTGCGCCACTTTCGCAACCGATCAGAGATAGGCAGGCAGCACCGGAAGGAAGCCATCTCCCGTGCTCATGGCGGTGATCGTTTGCCGGGACTACTTGAGTTCGCAGATCACCGCACCGTTGCCGACGGTCGCGCCTACTTCGGCGGCGAGACCCGTGACGACACCAGCCTTGTGAGCCTTGAGGGGCTGCTCCATCTTCATGGCCTCCAAGACCACGATGACGTCACCCTCAGCGACCTCGGCGCCCTCTTCGACGGCGACCTTGACGATGGTGCCCTGCATCGGCGAACTCACCGCGTCACCTGACACGGCAGCGCCAACCTTCTTGCCAGCCGAGCGCTTGGGTCGCTTCGCGCCGCCGCTTGGCGCCGCCGCGATGCCGCCCAATCCGCCAGGCAAGACAACCTCGAGTCGACGTCCGCCAACCTCGACAGTGACCTTCTGGCGCTCAGCGGGCTCGTCTGCTTCGGCGGCTGCACCTGAATATGGCTCGATGGTGTTGTTGAACTCCGACTCGATCCACAACGTGTAGATGCCGAAGCGACCCGTTTGGTCATCGCCTTCGCCGACGAAAGCGGGGTCGTTCACAACCGCAGCGTGGAAGGGGATCACGGTGGGCATCCCATCAACCTTGAACTCAGAGAGTGCCCGACGTGAGCGCTCCAAAGCCTGGGTGCGGTCGCGGCCGGTGACGATCAGTTTGGCGATCAAGGAGTCAAAGGCGCCCGGAATGGTTTCCCCGGCGACGTAGCCACCGTCGACGCGCACGCCAGGTCCGCTCGGCGGGTCCCACACCGTCAACGTGCCAGGAGCGGGCATGAAGTTGCGCCCGGCGTCCTCGGCGTTGATGCGGAACTCGAAGGAGTGGCCTTCGACGACGGGGTCGTCGTACCCAAGTTCTTCACCTGCTGCGATGCGGAACATTTCGCGCACCAAGTCGATGCCGGTGACTTCTTCAGAAACCGGGTGCTCGACCTGCAAACGCGTGTTGACCTCAAGGAACGAAATCAAACCGCTGGGTGCCACCAAGAACTCACACGTGCCGGCGCCGACGTAGCCAGCCTCCTTCAAGATCGCCTTGGAGGATGAATAGAGCCGGTGCATTTGGTCTTCGGTGAGGTACGGCGCGGGCGCCTCCTCGACCAGCTTTTGGTGACGACGCTGCAACGAACAGTCGCGCGTCGAAACGACCACCACGTTGCCGTGCTGATCGGCCAGGCACTGAGTTTCGACGTGCCGGGGGTGATCGAGGTACTGCTCGACGAAGCACTCACCACGACCAAAGGCAGTGACTGCCTCGCGCACCGCAGAGTCATAAAGATCGCGGATCTCATCCATCTCGCGAGCGACCTTCAAGCCGCGACCGCCGCCACCGAAGGCAGCCTTGATCGCGATCGGCAAACCGTGCGTGCGGGCAAACTCGATGACCTCGTCAGCGTTCTGGACCGGGTCGGGGGTGCCCTCCACCTGGGGAGCGCCCACCTTCGCGGCAATGTGGCGAGCCTGCACCTTGTCGCCCAACTTCTCGATCGCCTCCGGCGGGGGGCCGATCCAAATCAGGCCAGCGTCAATAACCGCCTGGGCAAAGGCAGCGTTTTCAGCCAAGAACCCGTAGCCCGGGTGCACCGAGTCGGCGCCAGTCTTCTGGGCGATCGCAATGATCTTGCCCATGTCGAGGTAGGAATCAGCAGGGGTCGAACCACCCAATGCGTGAGCCTCATCGGCCAGACGCACAAACAAGGCGTCGCGGTCGGGTTCGGCGTACACCGCCACACTGGCGATGCCAGCGTCCTTGCAGCCGCGAATGATTCGTACGGCGATTTCGCCACGGTTGGCGACTAGGACCTTCTTCAACGACATTCGCAAGCGCTCCTCGGGCTGGGATCGGACCCCTCGGAGTCTAGTGAGGTTTGTTGGTCGGGTGAGCGCTGGTCCCGGATGCGGGGTGCAAGTTTCACCGGGTACCCGGTGAAACTGACGCTTCCCACGTGAAACTTCACA
>CALMMO010000144.1 GCA_937868455.1 uncultured Marmoricola sp. | reverse complement strand
GAGCCCAGCACCCCCACGACGGAGGACTGAGCATGGCTCGCACAAATCGGCAACAGCGCGCCCACGCTAACCGCACCCTGGCTCTCTTCACGGTCGGGTTGATCCTGCTGTGTGTCTTGGCTGCCTTTGGCAAGACCTGGGCTCCAGGTCTCGGCCTCGACCTTCGCGGTGGCACCCGCATCACCATGGTCGCGGAACAAAAAAATCCGACGCTGGCGCAACTCAATGAGGCAGCCAGCATTATCGATTCTCGCGTCAATGGCACCGGTGTTGCCGAGGCAGCGGTGAACACCCAAGGAAACCGAAACATTGTTGTTGAGGTGCCAGGTGCCAACGCCCGAGCCTTGGTCAACGCGGTCAAGCGCACTGCGCAGTTGCGATTTCGACTAGTGGCTCAATGTGGCGGCCAACCATGTGTTGCCCCCGGCACCAAAGCCTCCGACGCGACATCTGCAACGCCTAGTCCTTCCCCATCAACGTCTCCTTCAGCCAAGGGAAGCGCTTCGCCGAGCAAGAGCGCTTCTGCGAGTGTGAAACCATCCGCTACCCCTTCGGCAAGCACCCCGAAGCCCAGCCCCAGCAAGTCTGTGAGCCCCAGCAAGTCTGTGAGCCCCAGCAAATCCGCTAGCCCAACTCCCACCAAGGGGGCATCGGTTAACGATCCGCTGGCATGGCAAGACAACCCTGGGTCTGAGTGGATCAAGAAGTTCACGGAGTTCACCTGCACCGACACCCCGCCGTCGGCTGAGGCCGATGACCCGGCTAAGCCACTGATCACGTGTGACTCTGATGGCAACAAGCAGTTGCTGTCGAAGGCCGTGATCGAGGGCAACCAACTCAAGACCGCGAGCTTCGGCACTCCGAGCAATGGCATTGCCTGGGCAGTGAACCTGACCTTCAAGTCCGACGCGACCGACACCTTCGGCAAGGTGACCACCAAGTTGGCAGGCACCGGCAAACTCTTTGCCATCGTGCTTGATGGCAGCGTGCTCTCCAGCCCTCGAGTGATTCAGCCGATCCTTGATGGTCGCCCGCAAATCACCGGCAACTTCACCCAGCAAAGCGCATCGTCACTGGCCACCTCGTTGAAGTACGGCGCCCTGCCCTTGCGGTTCAACGCCAGCGTCGAGAACGTCGGCCCCCAACTGGCCGGCAATCAACTCCAAGCTGGCATCTGGGCCGGTCTTCTGGGCCTGCTGCTGGTGATGGGTTACTGCCTCACCTACTACCGCGGCTTGGGCCTGGTGGTGATCGGTTCGCTGATCGTTGCTGGAGTCTTGACCTATGCCGCCGTGTTGGTCCTCAGTCGTGCAGCAGGCTTCACACTGACGCTGCCTGGCATCGCTGGTCTGATCGTTGCCGTGGGTATCACGGCTGACTCGTTCATCGTCTACTTCGAGCGCATCCGAGATGAGATGCGTGACGGCAAGTCGATGCGTGTCGCGGTCGAAACCGGGTGGGTCCGGGCTCGAAACACATGCCTGGCAGCCGACGCAGTCTCCTTGCTGGCCGCCATCGTGCTCTACGTGTTTGCCATTGGTGTGGTGAAGGGCTTTGCGTTCGCGCTCGGTCTGAGCACGGTCATCGACTTGGTGGTGTTCTTCTTCTTCACTAAGCCGATCATGACGATCTTGGCGCGCCGTACCTTCTTCAACGGGCAGCACAAGATGTCTGGTCTCTCAGAAGAGACCTTAGGAATTGACGCCCCCTACCAAGGTCGCGGCGCACTGCTTGGAGGTAAGTCCTAATGGGTAAGTTCTCCAGACTCGGTAACGCGCTTTACGAAGGCGACGTTTCAGTCGACTTCGTGGGCCGCAAGTGGCTGTGGTACTCCATCTCCGGTGTGGTGATCGCCCTGGCAATCTTGGGTCTCACTGTGCGAGGGCTCAACCTTGGCGTCGAGTTCAAGGGCGGCGTGGAAATCTCGGTGCCCGTGGGCGCAGGTCAGGCTAATCAGGCCTCGGTCGACAAGGTCCGCACAGCCATCGTTAAGACAGGCATCAAGGAAGCCAGCAACCCGTTGGTCAACGTGCAAGGCGATCAAGCGGTGCGTGCGACCACCGAAGCGATGGACAACGACCAGACCGACCAGGTGTTGAAGTCCATTGAGAGCGCCACAGGTGTCAAGGCCGCCAACATCTCGGTCAACGAGGTCGGCCCTAGCTGGGGTGAGCAGGTTGCCTCGCGCGCATTGACTGGCCTTTTGGTGTTCTTGGTCCTCGTGGTGCTCTTCATCTGGGCCTACTTCCGAGAGTGGAAGATGTCAGTGGCCGCTTTGGTCGCTTTGGCCCACGACATGCTGATCACCGTGGGCGTGTACGCACTCTCAGGTTTTGAGGTCACGCCGGCAACAGTTACCGGTTTGCTCACCATTTTGGGTTTCTCGCTCTACGACACGGTCGTGGTCTTCGACAAGATTCGTGAGAACACCAAAAACCTGCGCACCTCGCGTACGACGTATGCCAAGGCCGCCAACCTCGCGGTCAACCAGACCCTGGTGCGATCGATCAACACCTCGTTGGTGGCGCTGCTTCCAGTCGCAGCCATCTTGTGGGTGGGCATTGCCACCCTCGGGTCAGGGGCACTGAAGGACCTTGCCCTGGCGCTGTTCGTCGGCATGGCGGCTGGTGCCTACTCTTCGATCTTCATCGCCACTCCATTGCTGGTCCAACTCAAGGCCAAAGACCAAGAGGTCAGCGCTGCAGATCGTCGCGAAAAGGCGCGTGCTCGTCGTGCGGCTGATCGCTACCACGAGGTGCCGGTGTTCACCGATGACATGCCGTTGGGCGAGGAGTTGGGCGAAACCACCCCTGCTCGGGCAGCAACACTGGTCGACTCTGACGAACCGGTTGCCCCCAAACCGCGTAAAGCCGAAGGTGTGGGCACCGGGCGAGTGGTCCCAGAGAGCAAAGGCCCGGTAGCCGAAAGCAAGTCTGCTGGCCGCGCCCAGCCGACCCGCCAACCACGCAGCAAGCGCGGCAAGCGGTGAGCAACGACCTCGGCGCGCGCGTTGATGCATTGATGCGTGATGTCGCAGATTTCCCTA
>CALMMO010000143.1 GCA_937868455.1 uncultured Marmoricola sp. | reverse complement strand
CATAACTCCATAAGACCCTTAGTTCACTCGACATCTTGTTCTTGATGATCTCTGCAGTGGTGGGGTTGGAGACGCTCGGTCAGGTTTCTCAGTACGGCGCCGAAGCCTTCACCTGGTCGGTGGTTTTGGTCATCGCATTCTTGCTTCCCTACGGCTTGATCTTCGCCGAAACCGGGGCCGCGTTTTCGGAGGAGGGTGGCGCCTACACCTGGGTGCGCTCGGCTTTCGGACGACCGGCGGCTGCGATTGCCGCGATGCTGACCTGGATCACCCAACCCGTCTGGGTGGGTGGCTCGATGGCCTTCTTGGCCGCCGAAACGACCAGCGAGTGGCTGGTCCCGATGGAGTCAGGCTCTGTAGCCGACTGGGTGTTCAAGATCGTGTTCATCTGGCTCACCGTGCTCGCCGCCGTCATCAGCCTGCAAAAGGGCAAGTGGATCCCCTCTGTTGGAGCGATCTTGAAGGTTGCGCTGTTGGTGTTCTTCATCTTCACGACCGTCCTCTACGCCGTTAAGAACGGTGTTGCGTTGCCTGGGCTCGGCTCATTCAGCCCGACCTTGTTGGGGCTGTTTGGTTCGGTGCCGATCTTGCTGTTTGCCTTCTTGGGCTTTGAGTCAGCTAACTCCGCAGCCGGGGAGATGAAGGACCCCGCGCGCGACGTACCCAAGTCGTTGTTGCGCTCGTGCGCCACTGCCGCAGCGTGCTACCTCGTTCCGATCTTCGCGATCTTGATGGTGGTGCCTGCTGACGAAATCGAGGGCATTTCAGGTCTCATGGCCGCAATCAGCCAGGTCTATTCGGTTTACGGAGGAGCGGCCGACCTGATGATCAAGCTCAGCGCCTTCGTGCTGCTGCTGGTTCTGGTGAGCCAAGGCTCGGCATGGATGATCGTCTCTGACCGTATGCAGGCTATGGCCGCGGCTGACGGTTCGTTCTTCGGCGGGTTCTTCGGCGTCTTCCACCCCCGCTTGGGCACTCCGGTGCGAGTCAACATGCTCTCTGGAGTCGTGGCGACGGTCTTCTTGATCGCGGCGGCCCAACTGACTGGCAACAGCGCTGCGGTGTTCGGTGTCGTGTTGACGATCTCGATCTCGACCTTCTTGCTGAGCTACCTATTGGTCATCCCTGCCGCTGTGAAGTTGCGTGGGCTTTACCCGGAGGTTGAGCGTCCCTACCGCGCCCCAGTTTCCGATGGCATGTTCAAGGCGATGGGCTGGTTGTGCTTCGCCTGGATCGCCTTGGGTTCGTGGGTCGCGGTCTTCCCCGGCACCCTGGAGCGCCTGTTCGGCATCGACTACCCGTTCATGGACTACTGGGGTGTCAGCCAACTTCAGTTCGAAGTGTTCACTGTCGGAACGCTGGTCGTGCTGCTGGTCTTGGCGGTTGTCGGCTACGTGTTGGGTGCCCCAGTGCGAGCCGGGCGTACTGCGAACCACGAGATCACGGTGTCGAACTCCTGATGTCTCGGGATCCGCGCTACGACATCTTGTTCGAGCCGGTGAAGATCGGCCCGCTCACCACCAAGAACCGCTTCTTCCAGGTTCCGCACTGCAACGGCATGGGCTATCGCGATCCGTCTGCCCAAGCTGAGATGCGCCGGGTCAAAGCGGAGGGCGGCTGGTCGGTGGTGTGCACCGAGCAGGTCGAGATTCACCCCACCTCAGACATCGCACCCTTCATTGAGTTGCGCATCTGGGACGAGCAAGACATGCCAGCGCTGACTCGCATCGCTGATGCGATTCACGAGGGCGGGGGGCTGGCGGGAATCGAACTCGCGCACAACGGGCTCAACGCACCCAACCTCTACAGTCGTGAAACTCCGTTGGGGCCTGGGCACCTGCCGGTAGCTGCGTTCCATCACGACCCGGTGCAGGCGCGGATGATGACCAAGCAAGACATCGCGGACTTGAGGCGATGGCATCGCAACGCCGTACGCAGATCGTTGGAGTGCGGCTATGACTTGGTCTACGTCTATGCCGGGCATGCTCTGGGCGGCATTCACCACTTCTTGTCTCACCGCTACAACCAGCGCACAGATGAGTACGGCGGCAGCTTGCTTAACCGGATGCGATTGCTGCGTGAGATCCTCGAAGACACCCAAGAGGAAGTGGATGGGCGGGCAGCAGTTGCTTGCCGGATCACGGTCGACGAGCGGTTGGGCGATGCCGGCATCAGCCGTCCAGAAATGACCGAGGTGCTCCACGAGTTGGGTGAACTTCCTGACTTGTGGGACTTCGTCATGGGCAGTTGGGAAGACGACTCCAACACCTCACGGTTTGGCCCCGAAGGGGAGCAAGAGGAGTACGTCGCGGGGCTCAAAGCGCTCACGACCAAGCCCGTTGTCGGCGTGGGTCGGTTCACCTCGCCCGACACAATGGTCCGCCAAATCAGAGCCGGAATCCTCGACCTGATTGGCGCAGCGCGGCCCTCAATCGCCGATCCGTTCTTGCCAAAGAAGATCGAAGAGGGTCGCCTCATCGAAATTCGTGAATGCATCGGCTGCAACATCTGTGTTTCGGGCGACTTCACCATGTCGCCCATCCGGTGCACCCAAAACTCCAGCATGGGGGAGGAGTTCCGTCGAGGCTGGCACCCAGAGCGTTCCCGAGCCAAAGAGTCCGACTCCACCATCTTGGTCGTGGGCGCTGGCCCTGCCGGGCTGGAGGCAGCCCGGGTGCTGGGCTTGCGTGGCTACCAAGTTGCCTTGGCTGAAGGCAGCCGCGAGTTAGGCGGACGTGTTGCTCGCGAATGCAAACTCCCGGGTCTGAGCGCGTGGGGCCGAGTCCTCGATTACCGCCAGCAGGCGATCTCATCGATGTCGAACGTTGAGGTCTTCATGGAGTCGACCTTTGAAGCCGAGGACGTCGTCGAGTTTGGCTTCGATCACGTTGCGGTCGCCACCGGTTCAAGTTGGCGCCGCGACGGAGTCGCCCGTTGGCACACGCACCCGATCGAGATCGCTGAGCAGGCCGACGTACTCACCCCAGATGACCTGATGGCGGGGCGTCGCCCAAGCGGCAAGCGCGTCGTCATCTTCGATGACGATCACTACTACATGGCAGGCGTGCTGGCCGAGATGCTTGCCGGTGAAGGTTTCGACACCTGCGTGGTGACGCCGGCCAGCCAGGTTTCGCCCTGGACGGTCAACACGATGGAAGTCATCAAGATTCAACGCCGACTGATCGAGAAGGGCGTTGAGCTTCGAGTGAACACCACCATCAACGCCATCACCCCATCGAGTGTCGTGACCGAGTGTGCCTACACAGGCGCAGCGGGGGAGTTGGCTGCCGACTCCGTCGTGCTGGTGACGGCACGGCTGCCTGAAGATGCGCTCTACGTCGAATTGGCTCAAGCTCAAGCCGACGGTCGCCTCTCATCGGTGCGTGGCATCGGCGATGCCTGGGCGCCAGGAACGATCGCCAATGCTGTGTGGTCGGGTCGGAAGTACGCCGAGGAGTTCGACGCCACCTTGCCACCCAATGACGTCGTTCAGTTCAGGCGCGAAGTCACGGAGCTTGCTCGCGGTCGTTAGGGGTCTCGCGGTGACCGGGGCGAGGTCGCAGCGCTACGCCTAAGTCGGTCTTGGTGAAATCCTCACCCTTGAACAGCAAGGGCAACCCTGCGACATGGGCTGTGGCGTAGGTCAAACAGTCACCGAAGTTGAGACCAGCGGGGTGCCTGCCCTTGCCGTAGGCACGCCATGCCTCCAGCGCGACCCTCGCATGATTGTCGTCGAAAGGCACCACCTCCTCGATGGCCCCAGAGACTAAGAGGGCAAGATCGCGTGTTGCATCAGGACCTTGGCGAGCTTCGACGACCATTGAGGCCTCAAGCAGGGTTGGGGCCCCGACGATCGCAGCGCGACTCGTCAATTGCATAAGCATGTCCTCGGCATCTGGCTCTCCTAGGACAACGGCGACTAATGCGGAGCTATCAACCGCGATCACGATGGCAAGCCATCGTTGCCGTAGCCCAGGATCTCGTCTTCCAAACGAGTGTCAAGGGTTCGTCGACTTCGACCCCGGTCGATGATGTCCAGCAGATCGTTGGACGGGGCGGGGAGACGACGGACCCGCGCCAACCGCTCTGCCACTGCAACGCGTAAAGCGTCGGTGATGCTCTCCCCGGTGGTGGCTGACAGCTCCCGAGCTAGCCGATCGGTCTCTGGATCTTTGATGTTGAGTGCCATGGGTGCACTCTACTAGGAAGAAGTCTTCCCTGCTTTCTTCCTCATGGTCCCTTGTGGATCTGAGCCGTGTGCCCACGCTTGAGCGCAACTCCCAGCCCGGTTAGCAAGAGCACCCCCGACGCCACCCAACACGCCACCGCGCGATGAAAGCTAGCTCGTCCGGCGGCTCGGCATCGTGCCGCAATGGCTTCCCCATCCGATGGTGGTTCGCCACCAGGGAAGTTGTCGGCCTTGTTGAGCACGGTGTCCCAGGGAGCCAGGCACTGGTAGGTCGGGCCTGTGCGCCCAGGGTCAACCGAACCGGCCACTTCCGGGTTGTTGAAGGCGAAGACCAGAGCGGCGATAGCCAGAACGCAGGCGGCCGTCACTAGCCCCAACGCGAGCTTTGTCATGCGGGCTAGACGCGCTGCAGCGCCGAATGGTTGCACTTAGTCTTCGTGGCGAAGCACCGGACGTAACCGGTCGAGCACCGTTTCATCTTCAATGGTGGAGGGCACTGCCGCGTCTTTGCCATCAGCAATCTCGCGCATGGTCTTGCGCAAGATCTTGCCGCTGCGCGTCTTGGGCAGGCCACCAACGATTTCGACTTCCCTAAACGAGGCCACCGCGCCGATCTCGTTGCGCACCATCTTCACTAGCTCGGCACGAATCTGCTCGGGGTCGGTTTCCACCCCGGTTTTGAGTACGACGAAGCCCCGTGGCAGTTGCCCCTTCATCGTGTCGGCCACCCCAATGACGGCGCACTCAGCGACGGCAGGGTGCTGGGAAATCACAGCCTCCATCGAGCCTGTCGAGAGCCGGTGCCCAGCCACGTTGATGACATCGTCGGTGCGGCCCATGACGTAGAGGTAGCCATCGGCGTCGATGAAGCCACCATCTCCGGAGAGGTAATAGCCCGGGAACGCCGAGAGGTAGGAGGACACAAAGCGCTCGTCGTCGTGCCACAGCGTTGGCAGCGTGCCGGGAGGCATCGGCAGTTTGATGCAGATCGCCCCTTCAGTGTCGGCGCCGAGTTGGTTGCCCATCTCATCGAGAATCTGCACGTCATAACCAGGCACGGGCACCGAGGGGGAGCCGGCCTTGATGGGCATCTCATCGAGGCCTCGCAGGTTCGCAGCGATCGGCCAACCGGTCTCGGTCTGCCACCAGTTGTCGACCACTGGAACCGCGAGTTTGTCGGTGGCCCAGTGGTAGGTGTCGGGGTCGAGACGCTCGCCAGCCAAGAACAACGTGTCCAGCGACGAGATGTCATATGACGCAAGCAAGGCCGCGTCGGGGTCTTCCTTCTTGATGGCCCTGATCGCAGTGGGAGCGGTGAACAACGCGCGCACGCCGTACTCCGAAATGATTCGCCAGAAGGCTCCAGCGTCAGGAGTGCCGACGGGTTTGCCTTCATAAAGCACGGTCGTGGCGCCGTTGATCAGCGGGCTGTAGACGATGTAGGAGTGCCCTACGACCCAGCCAACATCGGATGCTGCCCACCACACATCACCGGCAGTGCAGCCGTAGATGTTGGGCAGCGACCATGCCATCGCCACTGCGTGGCCGCCGTTGTCGCGCACGATGCCCTTGGGCTTCCCGGTGGTGCCCGAGGTGTAGAGGATGTAGAGCGGGTCAGTGGCCGCCACCTCGACGCACTCAGCCGGTTTGGCGCGACCGGCTTGCATCGCGTCATCCCAGTCGATGTCGCGGCCCTCGATCATGGTCGCCTCGACCTGCGGGCGTTGTTTCAAGATCACGTGGGCTGGCTTGTGCTCGGCCAGTTCCAGGGCTTTGTCGACGAATGGTTTGTAGTCGATCACCCGCGAGGGCTCAATGCCACACGAGGCAGTCACGATGACAGTTGGAGTCGCATCGTCGATGCGCACCGCCAGTTCGGCGGGAGCAAACCCACCAAAGACCACCGAGTGCACCGCACCAAGCCGCGCGCAGGCCAACATCGCCACGACCGCCTCAGGGATCATCGGCATGTAGATCACCACGCGATCGCCCTTGCCTACTCCACTCATCCGCAGGGCACCCGCGAAGGCAGCGACCTCGCCGAGGAGTTCGGCGTAGGTGTACTTCGACTTGGTGTTGGTCACTGCTGAGTCATAGATCAACGCAGTTTGATCGGCTCGACCGTTGATCACGTGGCGATCCAGCGCGTTGTAGCAGGTGTTGAGCGAGGCGT
Source organism: uncultured Marmoricola sp. (assembly GCA_937868455.1). Classification (GTDB taxonomy): domain Bacteria; phylum Actinomycetota; class Actinomycetes; order Propionibacteriales; family Nocardioidaceae; genus Marmoricola. Next base: position 4,763 of record CALMMO010000143.1, on the reverse strand, counting down.
CGGGGAACCATTTGAAGAACGGTGGGTTGCTCGAGTCGAGCGCCTGGCGTGGTGACTTGATCCAGTCGACCAGGCCAGCGGCTTCTAGCCAGAAGCCCTCCGGGTCACTCACAGTTCGGGCGTAGGTCTCGTCATAGGTACCCATGACGTCACTGTGCCCCTCAGTATCTGTGCGCGTCCACGGGTCTGGCGATGAAGGGCTGGTACTGCGCGGCTAACGGTCATTAACCTGGCTTGGTGGAAGTCCCTAGATGTGACGACCGGTTTGGTTCGGTGTCCTTAGGCCCACATCTAGGGACGCAGCCTTTAGTCGTCTAACCGTCAGGCAAGCGGCCTGCCGAGATCGGACCAGACGGATTCCAACAACTGCCTCGCTCTCCTGGCACATCCTGGCCCTTCACCGGCCCAGATTGCTGCGATGTCGTAGGCGGCGCGCAGGATCTTTATGGGTGCCTTTCCTCCATGCTTTGCTGCTACGGCGTCGTAGCTGGCCTGGACTCTCTGTTGATAGGAGGGCCAGACCTCGGTGAGGTAGTCCATTGGAAAAGTGCCCTCTGCTACTCGGCCCACGATTTGCGCAACATCGTTTGCTGCATCTCGCAGCTGTTTTTCCTCCGAAGAGTCCCGAAACAAACCCATCATCTTCTCCATATGACGCGTGAAGCCATGTTTGATTGATTGCCTATTGTGCCGTAACCCTGGCCGTCCCGGCACGGTATTGCGAATGGCTACGCCGATTCCTCCATGCCCTGAAGGAGGATCGCTGAGAGGCGCTGGCACGGCGCGGCTAACGGTCATTAGCCTGGCTCGGTGGAACTTCGCGCGGCGTGCCTTGACGACGCATCCGTCGTCAGTGACTTGGCGTTACGGAGCAAGGGGCACTGGGGATACGACGAGGCATTCCTTGAAGCCTGTCGAGCGGACCTGACGTGGCAGCCCGGACAGATGCACACGGTCACGTTGGCCGAGACAAGTGGTGAGGTTGTCGGATTCTTTAGCCTCGTCGGGTCGGAGTTGGATGCGTTGTTCGTGGCACCTGAGGCAATCGGCCAAGGTGTGGGCGCAACGCTGTTGAAAGCTGCGCTGTCGAAAGCGCGGGCACAAGGAATCGAGGCAATCGAGTTCGATGCCGATCCCCAGGCCGTGCCGTTCTATGCACGCTTTGGGGCAGTGGTTGTGGGTGAGAGTTCGAGTACCGCAATCGCAGGCCGGTCGCTGCCGCGAATGAGAATCTCGACCAAACTTTGAGACGCGGGGAATGGTGCCGACGTACTCCTCGTTGCGGCCACCATGACTACCCCCACCATCGCCATCATTATTGGTTCCACGCGGCCTGGCCGCGCCGGAGAGGCAATCGCCACCTGGGTCCACGAAGTCGCATCGGCACGCACCGATGCCAGCTACGAACTTGTTGACCTGGCCGAGTTTGACCTGGATTTGCTGAACGATCCGATGCCCCCAGGTGCGGCCAACCGGCAATACGCCAGCGAGAAGACCCGCAACTGGAGCAGTGTCATTGACCGCTTCGACGGCTATGTATTCGTGACGCCCGAGTACAACCACGGCGTTCCTGCCGCCTTCAAGAATGCACTCGATGTGCTCTACCCCGAGTGGAACGAGAAGACCGTCGGGTTCATTGGCTACGGCTTTGATGGTGGCACCCGGGCGATCGAGCACTGGCGCACCATCGTGGCCAACGTCCGTCTCCAAGCGGCCCGCAACCAGGTGAGCCTGAGCATGATCACCGACTTCAGCGAGGGACAATTCCACCCCGGCGAGCGTCGGTCGGGCGAAGTCAATGGGCTCCTCGACCAGTTGGTGCCGTTGACGATTGCCATGAAGGGTCTGCGAAGCTCATAAGCATGAGCGCTACGTACGTCGCCGGCCTGATTGGTGCACTGACTCCCAGGGACAGTGGGCCGCGAGCCCAGAAGATGCTGGTCACTGACTCGGCCCATGTTGTCGTCTTCGAGTTCGACAGTGGGCAAGAACTCAGTGACCACGCGGCCCGTCATCCGGTGCTGATCCAAGTGTTGGCCGGTGCCGCGACGCTTAGCGCCGAGGGTGTCGACTACGAGTTGATCCCAGGTGCACTCGTGCACCTGGGATCAATGGAGACCCATGCAGTCAAGGCGCACACAAAGACCACACTGACCGTGACGATGCTGCTGCCTCGAGAGGCATAGCCTGGCCCTATGGCCGACATCTTCAGTGAGGCAAAACTGGGTCCGATCACGTTGCGCAATCGCGTGATCAAGGCGGCGACGTACGAAGGGCTTAGCTTTCACAATCGAGTCACCCAAGACCTGATCGACTACCACGTGGCCCCAGCGCGTGGCGGGGTTGGCATGACCACCGTGGCCTATCTCGCGGTGAGCCCAGATGGGCGCACCGACCTGCACCAGGTGGTGTGGAGTCCCGAAGCGATGCCCGGTCTGCGCAAGCTCACCGAGGCAGTGCACGCGGAAGGCGCGGCTGTCAGTGCTCAGATCGGCCATGCCGGCCCAGTGGCAAATGGCAAGGTCAACAAGGCACGCTGCTTGGCCCCGAGCAGGTTCTTCCAACCTCAGGCGATGCAGTTTGCCAAGGTGGCCACCCACGCGGACATCGAGCGCGTCATTGCCGACCACGCCCGCGCGGCACGGATGGCGATTGAGGCGGGTTTTGACGCAGTCGAGGTGCACCTAGGTCACACCTACCTCGCCAGTGCTTTCCTCAATCCCAAGCTCAACCACCGCACCGATGAGTACGGCGGGAGCCTGGCTAACCGCGCCAAAGTCGCCCTGGGGATCACCCGAGCGGTCAGAGAAGCCGTCGGCGACAAGATCGCGATCATCGCCAAGCTGAACATGACCGACGGGGTCAAGGGCGGCATCTCCATGGACGAGTCGATCCAGACCGCGCAGTGGCTGGAGGCTTCAGGCGACGTGGATGCCCTTGAAATGACGGCGGGTTCTTCGCTGCTCAACCCGATGTATCTCTTCCGGGGCAAGGCTCCTATCAAGGAGTTTGCTGCGGTGATGCCGCAGCCGGTGAGGTTCGCGATGGGCTTTGTGGGCAAGCAGTTCCTCAAGGAATACCCCTACGAAGACCTCTACCTGTTGGAGCGGGCCAAGCAAGTGCGCGCCGAACTCACCTTGCCGATGATCTTGCTCGGGGGAGTGGTCGACAAGCCCGGCATCGACCAAGCCATGGCCGATGGCTTTGAGTTCGTGGCGATGGCTCGGGCGCTGCTGCGCGAGCCCGACTTGATCAACCGCATTGCAGCCGACTCTCAGACTCCAAGCCTGTGCATCCACTGCAACCGCTGCATGCCCACCAACTTCACCGGCACCCACTGCCCTGAGATTGCCAGCGGTGCTCGCACGGCGAACTGGACTGTGCAGCTCTAAGGATTGAGCGGGTCGCCAACGGCCACGAAGACAGTGCCGGCAGCTTGATCACGGGTGATGGTGCCGTGGGCTGGCCCGTCGAAAACGATGTCCCAACGCACTTTCTCATCACCGAGTTGCTTGGTGACGTCGGTCTCGATGGTGTAGCCAGCCTTGGGCAAGATGCGTTTGTAGAACGCGATGACCCGGTCTGGCTCGGTGGTCGGAATATCGAACTGCCAGGTCTCATCGAGACCGCCTGGACTCTTGATTCCCTTGATCCAGGGCGGCACCGGGAAGCCGAGCGCTCGCGTGGGGCCACCAGAAGGGATCGCCACAACTGAGGCGCCGGGGATCGTCGGCAAGTCAGTGGGCCTCGCTTGAGGAGTCGGGCGTGAGGGCAGATTGCTGATCACCACAGCAAGCAACGCAACGACGCACGTCACCACCGAAACGGCGGCGGCTACCCAGGTGGTGGTGCGGCGTGTGCTCATGAGTTCAAGCTACCTGGGGAGCCTGATCGATGCCCGCGCGAATCCACAGGGTCAGCCGAACTGCTTGCGGTTCATCGCGAACACCACGCGCCGGCTCGGATACTCGGTCAAGCTCCATAGTTGGTCGGTCTCCGGCCAATACGAGATGTCCTCTGGCCCGGGAGGCAGCGCGAATCTGAACCGGCGCAGCTTGCCCGGGGTTCCTGAATACATGTTCCCCAGGCGCCAACGGCCCCGCGACGAGGTGACGTAGTAGCGCCCGCCCACCACACACGCGCCTTGCATATGCCCAACGCCCCCATCGTCGATGAACACCGGGCGAGCACATCCGTCTTCGTCGGCTCTCAACAGTCCGTCGTCTTCGAATTCAAATCGGGCTAGCCGAGTGCTCATGTCCAGCACGCCGTACTCCCCAGCGACGAGTTCAGGTGGGGATGTCGAGCGATCGACAGACAAGAAGCTGTAGCGCAGCAGCTCGTGACCGTCATCGGCAAAGGCGTCGTAGACGTACCTCACCGGCAGCACATAGCGATAACCAAACGTGTCGCTGTCGCTCTCGATGTGCATGAGGTCGTGTAGATGCGCGGTGAACAGGCCGCGCTTGGTGCCAGCCACATAGAGGTAGTCGCCAAACCAGACGATGCCCCCCGCGTGGACCCGCAAAGGCGCCACCGCAGGGCGACCAAACATGTCAGTAGTCGCGGTCACCAGAAGCACGTGACGGTACTTCAACGTCTCAAGATCAACGATCGTGATCCGGCTACCTTCGTTGGGGCCGGGCACTCCCGGCTCTGCCCCCTTCGAATACCAACTCGTGATCAGCAAACGGCGGTCGTGGACAGCACCAGTGTCGTTGGCGTCGGCGCTTGTGGTGATGCCTTGGGGCCACCAACGCTGG
>CALMMO010000142.1 GCA_937868455.1 uncultured Marmoricola sp. | reverse complement strand
CCGAAAAGGCATGGCGGAAATCCGCCAGCACCTCGATCACCCCGGCGGTTCCGCGCGCCCGTGCGTTGGCCGCCAAGCACAACCTCCCTCTAGACGCTGTGAACGGCACTGGGCCGGATGGGCGGGTACTCATGGGTGACGTGGAGTCGCTCCTGGCGCCAACCCTCAGCCCCGTACCGGTACCTGAACCCCCCATCGCACCTGGGTCGGCCGCAGCAAAGCCGGACCGCCGCGCTGCCATCCGCAAGATCGTGGCCCGCACTTTGGAGCCGGCCGCACTGATCCCTCAGTTCACCGTCTGGCGCGAACTTCACCTCGATCAGGCCAACACCACGCGGGCTAGGCGATCCTGGACCGGGGTGATCTTGCGGGCCTACTCAGCAGCTCTCAAGGAGGTGCCTGAGCTTCTCACTCGCTGGACCGACGACGGCCCAGTGCCGTGTGGACCGCCGGCGATCGCGTTGGCCGTCGCGACCGACCGGGGATTGTTGGTGCCAGTCTTTGTTGAGCCCGACGCAACCGACCCCGACACCTTCGATGCCGAGCTTCGCGACGTTGTCGCAGCGGCCCAAAAAGGCAAGGTGGGACCTGCCTACCTCGGCATTGCCAATGCGTCCTTGTCCAACATGGGCGGCCTCGGTGTCGACCGATTCCAGGCGCTGATCACACCCCCTCAAGCCAGCATCTTGGCTCTTGGCTCGATTAGTCAGCGGCCGGTCGCTGTGCCGGGCGGAGTCGGCCTGGCGCTCACCGTGCACGCCGGCCTGACTGTCGACCACCGCGCCGGTGACGGCGTCCATGCTGCCCAGCTTCTCGAGTCCTTGAAAAAGGCCCTCACTCCACCACTGAATCCCTTGACGTGACCCCCGTCACATCTCTAACCTACTGAACAAACGTGCAAACCATATTCACGGAGGTGACAATGCCCGCGCCACGCGACCCAAATCTGCTGTTGGCCGCTGCGCGCGCCTACTACCTCGAGGGCAAGTCGCAAGCAGAGATCGCGGTTTCGCTGGAGACCAGTCGCTCGAATGTTTCGCGGATGCTCACCGAGGCACAGCGACAAGGCATCGTCGAGATCAAGATTCACGATCCCTCCGGTCGCGTGCGCGAACTCGAGCTGGCCCTCCGCAAGAAGTTCGGGCTCAAAGATGTCCTGGTCGCTGCAAGCCGGGGCGGAAGCGCCAACCGCCTTGCTGCTCAGGTCGGCGTCCTTGGCGCACAACTACTCACCGAACTCCTACCGCAAGCCGACACGATCGCGATGTCGTGGGGACACTCCTTGCAGCACGTGGTTTATGGCATCGAAACGATCGACACCACCAACACCGAAGTTGTTCAACTGGTCGGTGGCATGGCTGCGATCAGCAATGAGATCAGTGGTCACGAGCTCGTGCGCGAATTGGCATCTCGAGTCGGTGCGGCCTACCGATTCATGCACGCCCCTGCCACCTTCTCCTCCAAGCAAGCACGCGACACCATGGCGGGAGAACCCTCCGTCGTTGAGTCGCTCGCAGCGGCCAGGGCAGCCGACCTCGCGTTTGTCGGCATCGGGTCTCCGGCCCACGGATCCTCAGCGGCACTACTGGCCTCCATGGACCTCTCCCCCGAGGAAGAGAAGGAGTTCTGGGCGGCAGTCCCTACAGGCGACGTGGCCGCGAGGTACTTCAACAGTTCGGGCCAGGCCATCCACGGAGCGGTCGAAGACCATGTGCTCGCCATTTCGCTTGCCGATCTGATCGCCATCCCCAACGTGGTTGGTGTTGCTACTGGTCGCGCCAAGGCCAACGCGCTCCTCGGCGCGATGCGCGGCCAGATCATTGACTCACTCGTGTGCGACGAAAGCCTCGCGCGCGCCGTACTCACTAATTCGGAGGCCGACTCATGACCACACCCATGATGTTGCTCGCAGCAGTTATTGGTGGCTGGATCATCCAGGCCTACCTGACCTACCAACAGGCGATGGCGTTTAACGCCCAAGTCGCACAGCTTCGCAAGTCCGGTCGCGTGAGCACCGGGGTTGCAGGACGCCGCTACCGCGGCGGGAGGGCGTACGTATCAATCGCGGTCGATGACCGCGGCATCGTGCGCGACGCTCTCACACTTAGTGGGTGGACGACGTTTGCTCGGGGTCGCCCACTACGAGCCCTCATCGGCCAGAAGATCTCTGTGCTCAAGGGTGATCGGGAAATTGTGGGTCTCACCAAACAGCAGCGCGAGGCGGCCCAACAAGCGGCCGAACTCGTGAAGCGAGAAGGGAGCCCGACAACCACCGATGCATAGGTGGCCAGACACCAACAGAGGGAAGGCAGCCCACCTGTTGATGCCCGGCCTGATCGAGCGGCCCAGTCCGCAAACCGAAAGATGCAGCAGCAACGCATCACCTCAGGTCTTCACAGAAGACCGACTCAACTAGGAGAAATCATGCCATTTACCCACTTAGTGGCTGGCATCGTCTTCGCGGCAGGGGACACGGTCGACAAACCGACCGGATTCTTTGGCGCGCTAGCGACCGGCGCCGAATGGTTCATCGGCCTGTTCAACGAAGGCGGCGGCGTCTTCAAGAGCTTGGTCATCGGGATTGTCCCGACCCTGATCGTGCTGTTGACGGCCGTTAACGCCCTCATCCGAATGATTGGCCCAGAGAAGAGCGACAAGCTCGGCGAAATGGCCGCGCGTCCAGGCATCCAGTGGTACCCAGTGCGCTACCTCGTGCTGCCCGTGCTCTCGGTGTTCTTCTTGACCAACCCGATGGCCTACACCATGGGTCGTTTCTTGCCCGAGCGTTACAAGCCCGCGTTCTACGACTCGGCTGTGAGCTACGTGCACCCCATCACCGGCATTTTCCCGCACGCCAACCCCGGTGAGTTGTTCGTTTACTACGGAATTGCCCACGGCATCCAGAAGCTCGGACTTGGTCTGGGCGACCTGGCAGTTCGCTACCTGCTCGTCGGCATGGTCGTGATTTTGCTGCGCGGCGTCATCACCGAACTCATCACCGCACGCATGCTTGCTAAGCGGTCCACCCAGGAAGAGGCAGCGGCATGAGCAGCACAACCGCAAGTTCAGGGATGGGTGGCATCAACAAGCTGCTCGTCACAGTTGGCAAGTCGGTCGGCGGCGTCGTTGGCGCCCTCTACCAGTCGGGCCGCGACGCGGTCGACACCGTCATCCGCAACATCTTGCCCTTCATGGCCTTCATTTCGGTGCTGATCGGCATCATCTTGAAGACCGGGTTCGGCAACTGGTTGGCCCACCTGATCACTCCGCTGGCTGGAAACCTCATCGGCCTGCTCGCGATCAGCATCTTCTGCGCAATTCCGGTGCTCTCGCCGGTGCTCGGCCCTGGTGCCGTTATTGCGCAGGTGGTTGGCACGCTGTTGGGTCTCAACTTCGCCAAGGGCGACATCGCTCCGCAGTACGCCCTCCCGGCACTGTTCGCGATCAACCCCCAGGTCGGCTGCGACTTCATCCCCGTGGGCCTGGCCCTTGGAGAAGCCGAGCCAGAGACCGTTGAAGTTGGCGTTCCTGCAGTGCTGATCTCGCGGTTGATCACCGGCCCCCTTTCGGTGGTCATCGCCTGGGTGGCCAGCTTCGGCCTCTACAGCTCGAACTAACAACTCACCGTCACATCAAAGGAGAAGAGCAATGAGCGAATACAAATCCGTCAAGGTCACCAAAGGTCGCGGAGGCTGGGGAGGTCCCCTCACTATCACCCCGACTGATGACCGTCCTCTGGTCGCATCCATCACCGGCGGTGGCATCCACCCCGTCGCACAGCGGATCGCGGACATGACTGGGGGGCAGGCCTTTGACGGGTTCAAGAGCTCGGCGCCCTTCGACAAGATTGCCGTCGCCGTCATCGACTGTGGCGGTACGGCGCGAGTCGGGGTCTACCCAATGAAGAAGGTCCTCACCGTTGACGTCCACGCCACCAGCCCTGCTGGGCCGCTGGCGATGTTCATCACCGAGGAACTGTTCGTCTCCGGTGTTAAACCCGAGGACGTGCAAGAGGTATGAGTGACCCCGGCTCGCAGACGGTCTACGAGTCGGAAGTAACGCAGGTGGGCGGCCAGGTCGAGGCTTTCCTCGGCCATGGCCTGCTCATCTTCTTCCAGACAGATTCACCGGCTGAACTTCATGACATGTCGGTGTTGCACACCGCATCGATCGCAACCGACGGGCCCGCGCCCGGCGACACCATCTACCTTGGCGACAACGCCATGGAGGTGCTTGGTGTCGGGTCCGTCG
>CALMMO010000141.1 GCA_937868455.1 uncultured Marmoricola sp. | reverse complement strand
TGCCTGGGGATCAGATCCTTCAACTTGGCAGCCAGGGCAACGCCATAGGAGTACGCCGCGTCTTGGTGCACGATCGCACTGAACGCATCGACGGGCTCACCTTGCAACAAGATGTCGACCTTGACGAGCTTGGCCACCTGCTCGCCGATGGGTTCGTAGTCAAGGGAGGCATAGCCCTTGGTGCGTGACTTCAACTGGTCAAAGAAGTCGAAGACGATCTCTGCCAGCGGCAAGGTGTATCTCATCTCGACGCGATCTTCAGACAGATAGTCCATGCCTTGCAGTTGGCCGCGCTTGAGCTGGCACAACTCCATGATCGTGCCGATGAAGTCACTGGGGCTCAAGATCGTGGCCCGCACTACCGGCTCGCGCACCTCGGCGATCTTGCCGCCGGGGAACTCCGAGGGGTTGGTGACCTCGATTTCGCTGCCGTCGTCCATGCCGACTCGATAAACCACGTTGGGCATCGTCGAAATCAGGTCGAGGTTGAACTCACGCTCGAGGCGTTCGCGCACGATCTCCATATGCAACAGCCCAAGGAATCCACAACGGAAGCCGAACCCCAGCGCCCCTGACGTCTCCGGCTCATATGAAAGGGCCGCGTCGTTGAGCTGCAGCTTGTCGAGGGCATCACGCAACGTCGGGTAGTCATCACCGTCGATGGGATACAACCCCGCGAACACCATCGGGTTGGGGTGTTTGTAGCCGCCCAGAGCGTCTTTAGCGCCGTCGTACTGGCTGGTGACTGTGTCACCAACTCGCGACTGACGCACGTCCTTCACACCAGTGATCAGGTAGCCGACCTCGCCCACGCCGATCTCTTTGGATTTCACTGGCTCCGGGCTGATCACACCCACTTCGAGCATCTCGTGCACAGCGCCTGTGGACATCATCTTGATGCGGTCGCGGTGAGTGAGTTTGCCGTCGACAACCCGGACGTAGGTGACCACGCCCCGGTAGGTGTCATAGACGGAGTCAAAGATCAGCGCCCGCGGCGGCGCATCGGCCACTCCCACGGGAGGTGGCGTTTGAGCGACGATCTGGTCGAGCAGAGCAGCCACGCCAACGCCGGTCTTGGCGCTGGTCATCAGTACGTCGTCAGGCGAGCCGCCGATGATGTTGGCCAACTCGGTGGCGTACTTCTCCGGCTGAGCACTCGGCAGGTCGATCTTGTTGAGCACAGGGATGATGTGCAGATCTGCACCCAGCGCCAAATAGAGGTTGGCCAGGGTCTGCGCCTCGATGCCCTGAGCCGCGTCCACCAGCAAGACGGCCGCTTCGCACGCCTCCAGGCTGCGGCTGACCTCATAGGTGAAGTCCACGTGCCCAGGGGTGTCGATCATGTTCAAGATGTAGGTGCCAGGCTCAGCGCCAGCCTCGTTGCCCGGCTGCACAGTCCAAGGCATCCGCACGGCTTGTGACTTGATGGTGATGCCGCGCTCGCGCTCGATGTCCATTCGGTCGAGGTACTGAGCTCGCGCACTGCGCTCATCAACCACACCCGTCAACTGCAGCATGCGGTCGGCCAGCGTGGATTTGCCGTGGTCGATGTGGGCGATGATGCAGAAGTTGCGGATGATCGCCGGGTCGGTGCTGCCAGGCTGCGGCGCTCGTTGTGCGGACAAGGGGTCACTCTCAAAGACTCGTGCGGGGGACGAGACATCCTCCCACACGCAAAGGTCGCGACGTACACGAATGCGGACCTCTAGGGTCGTCGTCGTGAGCGTTCGCTATAACAACACCGCCACCCGAATCCAGTGGAACTATTTGCCGCCCGAGTTGCGCTCAGCCATCGAGCAGCGACTCGGCTCAGAGGTAGTCGCTGCGCAGTCCCAAGACAGCGGCTTCACTCCTGGCATGGCATCGGTGTTGACCTGTGCCGATGGCACCAAACACTTCGTGAAGGCTGCCTCCACCAAGGCTCAGCGCATGATCGCCGACTCCTATCGCGAAGAGGCACGCAAACTCCGCGGGCTCCCAGCTGATGCACCAGCGCCTCGCCTCAAGTGGACCATCGACGCAGACTGGGTCGTTCTTGGCATTGAGTACGTCGCCGCCACACTCCCCCGTCGACCATGGCGCCAATCTGAACTCACTCACTGTGTGGAGGCCATCGAGGCGCTTGCGCAGCAGATGACCCCCGCGCCGAGGGGCCTAGACCTTGCACCGTTCCATGAGGAATACGCCCATCTGCCGGCCCTGTGGGAAGCAGTGATTACTGCGGATCCAACGCGACCCCACGCTGATGAGGCGGCAACCCTGGCTGCAGGCTTTGCGCCAGTCACCAGTGGCACCACCCTGGTTCACACGGACCTTCGGGCAGACAACACCTTGCTCACACCCGACGATCGAGTGCTGTTTTGCGATTGGAACTGGCTCACCACCGGCGCACCTTGGCTCGACCTCGTGATGTACCTGATCGTCCCCTCCGGTGATGGCATCGACGTGGAGAAGATTGTGGCCACATCACCACTAACTCGCGATGTCGCGCCTGAACACATTGACACGTTGTTGGCCTTGCTCGCTGGCTACTTCCTGAAGTCGAGCAACGACCCGGTGCCGCCCACTTCGCCACATCTTCGGGAGGCTCAGGCTCGGAGCGCGGAGGCGACGTGGGGCTGGCTATCGGCCCGTCGCAGGTGGCCGGTCAACCGCGATAAGCGGGATTAGTTGCATGCGTCGATTGTGAACGCAGGTGTAGCCGTCAGATCCGATCTCTGAGCACCATTCGTGCTTCAACTAAGGTCGACCGTACCGACAGGTGAACTGCTTGCCTCCCCCCATGAGAACCACGGTGTATCACCGGTTTGGGCGGATCGATGCTGCGCTGGTAGTCTTGGCGGCTGTGCCGTGGCCCACCAGCGGCCTGCACTCAAAGTCAAAGATTTGCACTCTCACATCCGCACAACCAAGAAGGCACCTTCGTGGCAAACATCAAGTCCCAGATCAAGCGCAACCGTCAAAACGAGGCTGCTCACGAGCGCAACAAGGCCGTGAAGTCCAAGCTCAAGACGGCAGTGCGCAAGTTCCGCGAGGCCGCCGAGGCTGGCGATAAGGACCAGGCTGCAACTTTGGCCGTTGCGGCTGGCAAGTTGCTCGACAAGGCAGCTTCCAAGGGCGTCATCCACAAGAACCAAGCCGCCAACCGCAAGTCGTCGGTTGCTAAGCAGGCCGCTGGTCTCTGACCACACACTCTTCACTCAACATGACCCGCCTCTAGCAGGCGGGTCATGTTGAGCTTTTAGCCGCGTTTGCGCAAGCCAGCCACGGCCATGACCAGCTTTTCTAACGCGTAGGCAGCGTCGCTGGCTTGGCCCTTGATGTCAGCGTCGGCCTGGGCCACCACCACGATTGCTTGGGCCAGCATCTGACTTTCCCAACCTCGCGCCTGATCGCGAAGGATCCGAATCTTGAACGGTGGCACCTTCAGCGCCCCCGCTAGTGCGGCATCGTTCTGTCCGCGTGGGGCCGCTTTCAGTTGCACCATCGACCTCAGCCCGGCAGCAATCGCGCTGGTGACCAGCACGGGAGCTAGCCCGGTGGCCAACCCCCAGCGCAACTCCTCCAACGCTTTGCCGGCCTGGCCTGTCAGGGTGAGGTCAGCGATCGTGAACGACTTGGCCTCCGCACGCCCACCGAAGTAGGTCTTAACCATCGCAGCGGTAATGGGCGCTGCGCCATAGTCGTTGGCAAGTTGATGAGCGGCTGCGGAGAGCGCACGCAGGTTCTGACCGACTGCGGCAATCAGCAACTCACTGGCCTCGGCGTCGATGCGCACCTTGCGGGATCGCAGCTCGTTGGCCACGAATCCACTGAGTTCGCGGGCAGTGACTGCCGTCGACTTGATCTCCCGCACGCTGGCGCATTTGCGCAGTTTGGTGAGCAGCCCGGCACCCTTTTGCCCACCGCCGTGCACCAAAACAATCGCGACATCGGGTGCGGGGTCACCCGTGTAGGCAACCAGAGCATCATGTGCATCCTCTGGCACATTTTCGAGGGCGCGCACAACCACACACCTCGTGGAGCTAAACAGTGATGGTGCGCTCAAGTCGTCGAGTGTGGCAGCCGTGACCTGATCGCCGGTGGTTTCGCTGAGCTCAGCCTCTGGGTCGACATTGCGGACCTCTGCACGTATCGAGGTGACCGCCCGCTCCGCGAGAAACTCCTCAGGACCGGTCACCAAAGTCACGCATCCCAGTGCCTGTGTTAGTGCCACAAACGCACCCTCTCACCGAGCACGGACAGCCTTCCAAGTGCCAGGTTCTTCTTGGCCTGCTGCCCAATATGCCGCGCCAGCCAACCCGGCCACACTGGCCAACTGTTTGCGATCAGCCACGGCACGAGCCCCCGAGAACCACACAGTGTGTGTGATGCCTGCGGCTTTGTAGGTGAACGTGTACTCATGCTGGACAGCGTCGTACTTCGGGGTCACTGAATACTTGCGAGCCAGGGACCTGGCCTGATCCTTCACCAAAGTACGAACACCTGCCGAACTCCAGTCACGGCCATAGGTCGGCACACCGAGCTCGACTTTCGACTCACTGGTCTCGGCCTTGATGTAAGAAACGATGCGTTGCACCCACGGCAGACCCGCAATTGGTCCAGGTCCCGACAGGCGTGTGTGTTGGTCATAAGCCATGACCCGCATCCGCGAAGCGGCTCCCGCAACAACGCTGTAATCGAAAACCTCGGGCCGCAAGTTGCCCTGCTTCGGCCCAGGAGAGTCAGAGGTGCGAGCCAAGACCGTGATGACGCATGACTTGTTCGCAGCTTTGACCTTCGTGCACAGATCGCGAACGAACGCGTTGATGGCCGACTTCACCTTGGGGATCTTGGTCGCGTCGGAGATGTTGGCAAGGTGTTCGTAGTCGATCTCGATGCCGTCATAGTCACGGCTGCGCATCACCCGAAGCACTTCGGCCACATGCACAGCCCGCGCATCAACGTTACCCAGACACTGGATCGCGATCTGTGGAGTGATGCCGGTGGCAGTCACGGTTGGTACGACGCGCATCGACGCATCGTGGAGCGCTTTGATGGTGGCTCGATCACCGGCTCCGTTATAGCCCACGATCTTGGTGCAACCCGTGGCGTTGTACCAAAAGGG
>CALMMO010000140.1 GCA_937868455.1 uncultured Marmoricola sp. | reverse complement strand
GGGGTGAAGGTCCACGAGGGCGTGCGCGTGACCGACTTCGCCATGCGCCGAAGCGAGCGCGGAGCCAGGGTGACCGGCGTTGTCACCGACCAAGGCACCATCGAGGCCGACATCGTCGTTAACGCGGCCGGGCAGTGGGCCAAGGCCCTAGGCGACAAGATCGGTGTCACGGTGCCTTTGCACTCGTGCGAGCACTTCTACGTCGTGACCGAGTCAGTGCCAGGCACCCATCCCGATCTACCGATCATGCGCGACCCCGATGGTTACACCTACTTCAAGGAAGAGGTCGGCGGCCTCGTCATCGGTGGGTTCGAGCCCGTTGCCAAGCCGTGGGTAGCCCCCGACCAGATTCCCTATCCGTTCGAGTTTGCGTTGCTAGAGGAAGACTGGGAGCACTTCTCGGTCCTCATGGATGAAGCGCTGGTGCGGATCCCTTCGCTAGAAGAGACCGGCATCCGCAAGTTCTACAACGGGCCTGAAAGTTTCACCCCCGACAATCAGTTCATCCTCGGCGAGGCACCCGAGGTTGGCGGGTTCTACGTTGCAGCTGGGTTCAACTCCGTGGGCATCGCATCCGCAGGTGGTGCCGGTCGGGCCCTGGCTGAGTGGATCGTGGCCGGAGAGCCCACCAGCGACCTAGTCGGGGTCGACATTCGGCGCTTCGCCGCCTTTAACGGCAACAATGCGTGGCTACGCTCACGGATCCCTGAGGTGCTCGGCATCCACTACGACATTCCGTGGCCCAACCGTGAGTTGACTTCGGCCCGTCCGTTTAGGACCTCAGCACTGCACGCGACCTTGGCCGCCAAGGGTGCGGTCTTCGGCAGCAGAATGGGCTGGGAACGGCCTAACTACTTTGGCCCGTCGCTGGATTACACCTGGGACAAGCCGACGTGGTTGGAGGCGAGCGTTTCCGAGCAGGTTGCGTGTCGCAGCGCGGTTGCGGTGTTCGACCAGACCTCGTTCTCCAAGTACACCCTGAGTGGACCTGGCGCATTAGGCGCGCTGCAACACATCAGCGCCAACGATGTCGACGTACCCATCGGGGCTTGTGTCTACACACCCTTCCTTAACGAGCGCGGCGGCTACGAAGCCGATCTGACCATCACCCGCACGGGGACAGATGAGTTCTTATTGATCTCATCCTCAGCCACGACGGTTCGAGACCTCGACTGGATCAACAGACACCGTGACGGGTTCGGCGAGACGTCTCTTGCTGACGTTTCTACGCAGTACTCCGTGCTCGGCCTCATGGGCCCGAAGTCGCGAGAGTTGCTGCAGCGACTGAGTTCCGACGATCTCAGCGACGAGGGCTTCCCGTTCGCGACCTCGCGCATCATTTCGCTGGGCTTTGCCCAGGTGCGGGCCACCCGCATGACGTACGTCGGCGAACTTGGGTGGGAGCTCCTCGTCCCGGTTGAGTTCACCCCAGGCGTCTACGAAGCGCTCCATGTCGCCGGTGCGGACTTGGGGTTACGTGACGCCGGCTACTACGCCATCGAGTCGTTGCGTCTAGAGAAGGGCTACCGAGCCTTCGGACGCGAGTTGGGACCCGATGTTTCTCCCGTCGAAGCGGGACTTGTGTTCGCAACCAAGGTCAATGGCGACTGCGACTTCAAGGGCCGCGCTGCCCTGCTCAACGAACGCGAACGAGTCAAGTCGCATGGCCCGCGTCGCCGAGTGGTCTCGTTCGTCCTCGACTCGCCAGATCCGATGCTCTGGGGTGGCGAATTGTTGTTGCGTGATGGGGCACCTGGTGGCCAAGTCACCAGTGCAGCCTGGGGCGGCACCGTGGGGCGCAGCGTCGGCCTGGGCTACGTCAAGGCAGATGACGCGATCACCCAGGCATGGCTCGACTCTGGTGACTACACCGTTGACGTGGCTGGGCAGCGTTGGCCCGTGACTGTGACGTTGAAGGCGCCGCTTGCCTAGTGCTGGTAGGTGCCCATGATGAGGGCGCGACCGGCAGTTTTGAATGCCAGGTTGAAACTCATCACGGCGTTTGACGCGCCCGCATCAATGCCCAGAGTCGGCTGGTTCACTGCGTGCACCACGAAGTAGTAGCGGTGCACCTGATCGCCTTGTGGGGGAGCAGCACCCATGAAAGCCGCCTGGCCGCCGTCGTTGCGCAGCATGAAGGCTCCCGGAGGCAACACAGATCCGTCTGCACCAGCACCAGTGGCTAGTTCGGTGCAGGAGGCGGGGAGATCAACTAACGCCCAGTGCCAAAACCCACTCGGCGTGGGCGCATCAGGGTCAAAGCACGTCACGGTGTAACTCAAGGTGTCACTGGGGGCGCCACTCCAGCTCAAGTGCGGTGAGGTGTTGCCAAGCGCAGCCACCTGGTCATCCTTGAGGGCCATGCCATGTGTCACGTCGTGGCTGGTGACCTCAAATGATGGGACGTGGGGGAGCAGCGAATAGGGGTCAGGGTGAACGGGGCGATCCAGTGACATGGTGACTCCTTGGTGATTCGGACGTAGTTTCACGATAGTCCCGGTAAGTCGCTGTGGGGATAGCCAAACGCGAGTCGCAACCGGGCTAGTCTTCGCCACACCCCCAGGCAAGGAACCCAGTGAGCCAGTTCATCGAAATCAGCGACCCGGCTGACCCGCGCCTTGATGACTACCGGTCGCTGCGCGATGTCCAGTTGCGCAAATCGCTTGAGGCCCAGCACGGCATGTTCTTAGCCGAGGGGGAGAAGGTTGTCCGGCGCGCCATTGAGGCGGGGTATCCGGTGCGTTCGTTCTTGATGGCACCTCGGTGGCTGGATTCCCTAGGCGATGTGCTGCAGAGCGCTCAGGCGCCGACGTACGTCGTGTCTGAGGCGATCGCGGAAGAACTCACTGGCTTCCATGTGCACCGTGGTGCACTGGCCTCGCTGGAACGATCACCGCTGCCCTCGGTTGACCAAGTGCTCGCCGGAGCGCGCACGGTCGTCGTGATTGAAGACGTGGTCGACCACACCAACATTGGCGCTATCTTCCGCTCAGCAGCAGCCTTCGGAGTGGATGCAGTCTTGCTCTCCCCGCGTAGCGCCGACCCGTTGTATCGACGATCGATCAAGGTCGCGATGGGTGCTGTCTTCTCGCTGCCCTGGACCCGCCTGCCTGACTGGTACGGCGCGCTCGACGAACTGCGTGCGGCCAACTTCACCACCGTCGCGCTCACGCTGGCCCCTGGGTCGGTGCCCTTACCCGAGGCGTTGACCGGGGTTGATCGACTTGCCCTTTTGCTAGGCACGGAGGGCCATGGCCTCAGCGAGCGCTGGAGCACACAGGCTGATCACCGAGCAGTCATCCCCATGAGCAACGGCATCGACTCGCTCAACGTGGCCGCGGCATGCGCCGTCGCCTGCTTTGTCGCTCAGGGACGTTGAATTCGGTCTAGCCCTCGGCTGGCCACTGAGGTGGGTAGTCCTCGGCCGCTGACTCCATCTGCTTGCGCAGCTTCTTGCGATTGCGCGCGGTGATCCGATCGC
>CALMMO010000139.1 GCA_937868455.1 uncultured Marmoricola sp. | reverse complement strand
GCAGGGCACGAGGGACTTGAACCCCCAACCTTCGGTTTTGGAGACCGATGCTCTGCCAGTTGAGCTAGTGCCCTTTGGCTTCCCGTCGGCACGCACACCCTGGTGAGGGCATGACAAAGCTTGGCGAGAAACACCAAAGCCAGAGTGTACGGCGATGGGGAGGCCAAGTCGAACTGAGCGCCTGGGACCTAGTGCTGAACACATGACTTATGCAGTGCGCAGGCCAAACCCTGGCCCCCTACGATGAAACCATGACGACAAAGTCCTCCTCCCACCGTGTGTCTGAGCGCATTGGCGCTATCGCTGAGTCGGCCACTTTGAAGGTCGACGCCAAGGCCAAGGCCCTCAAAGCCGAGGGGCGTCCGGTGATCGGCTTTGGTGCGGGCGAGCCCGACTTCCCCACCCCCGACTACATCGTCGAGGCGGCCGTTGAGGCGTGCCGGGACCCCAAGAACCACCGATACACACCAGCGGCTGGGTTGCCCGAACTCAAGCAGGCAATCGCTGAGAAAACTCTTCGCGACAGCGGATATGCAGTCCAGGCAAGCCAAGTGGTCGTCACCAACGGCGGCAAGCAAGCCATCTACATGGCGTTCGCGGCAATGCTGAACCCAGGCGATGAGGTGATCGTGCCGGCGCCGTACTGGACGACGTACCCCGAAGCGATTCAGCTTGCCGGCGGAGTGCCCGTGGAAGTCCTCGCCGACGAGACCCAGGACTACAAGGTCACCGTCGAGCAACTCGAAGCTGCCCGCACTGAGCGCACCCACGTGCTCCTTTTCGTGTCGCCCTCCAACCCGACCGGCGCGGTTTACAGCAGCGATGAGATCAGGGCCATCGGCGCTTGGGCGCACGAGCACGGCCTGTGGGTGCTGACCGATGAGATCTATGAGCACCTGGTTTATGACGGCTTCGACACTGGTTCGCTTCCCGTCTTGTGCCCCGAACTTCAAGACCGCTGCGTGGTGGTCAACGGTGTCGCCAAGACCTACGCGATGACCGGTTGGCGGGTGGGCTGGTTGATCGGGCCTGCCGACATCGTGAAGGCAACGACCAACTTGCAATCCCACGCGACCAGCAACGTTGGCAACGTCAGCCAGCGCGCGGCCTTGGCGGCCGTGGCTGGCGACCTTGCTGCAGTCGATGAGATGAAGGTCGCCTTTGATCGGCGCCGCAAGCTGATCGTGTCGATGCTCAACGAGATCGACGGTTTCGTGTGCCCGATGCCTCACGGCGCCTTCTATGCCTACCCCAGCGTCAAGGCAATGCTGGGCAAGGACTACTCCGGCACCCGCATCGACACTTCTGCGCAGTTGGCCGAATACATCTTGGAGAAGGCTGAGGTTGCTGTCGTGCCTGGTGAGGCATTCGGTTCACCTGGCTACCTGCGACTGTCCTACGCCCTCGGCGATGCCGATCTGGTCGAAGGCATCACCCGTATGCAGAAACTCTTCGCCTGAGCAGTGGCGACCACACCGACGGCGAGGCGCGATCTTCGTAGCCTGCCCAAGGCACATCTGCATCTGCACTTCACCGGTTCGATGCGGCACACCACATTGCTGGAATTGGCCGAGCGCGAAGGCCTGGTGTTGCCTGACGCACTTGTCGAAGACTGGCCGCCAGTCCTCAGTGCCGCCGACGAAAAGGGATGGTTTCGATTCCAGCGGCTCTATGACGTGGCCCGATCGGTGCTGTGCACAGAAGGCGACGTACGCCGCCTAGTGCTGGAGGCAGCCGAGGACGACGTGGCCGACGGGAGTCGCTGGCTCGAAATCCAGGTCGACCCCAGTGGGTACGCCGCAAAGTTTGGTGGCATCACTGCCTTTACTGATCTAGTGCTCGATGCGGTACGGCAGGCATCAGAGGCGACCGGCCTTGGCATCGGTGTGATCATCGCTGCGAACCGCACCCGGCATCCGCTCGATGCCCGCACGCTGGCGCGGGTGGCGGCGCAGTACTCCGATCGCGGCGTGGTTGGCTTCGGCCTATCTAACGACGAAAGGCGAGGGCGCACTGAAGACTTTGCAGCCGCGTTCGCCATTGCCCGACGAGCCGACTTGAACCTCGTGCCCCATGGCGGGGAACTGCTCGGCCCGGCCAGCGTCCGCACCTGCATCGATCAACTTGGGGCACGCCGACTCGGCCATGGTGTGCGCTCAGTTGAAGACCCTGCGCTGTTGGATGAGTTGGTAGCCGCTGGCGTGGCCCTGGAGGTGTGCCCCACCTCCAATGTCTCCCTCGGGGTTTACAGCGATCTTTCGTCGGTGCCCCTGCCACAACTGCTCGATGCCGGGGCGACGGTGGCTCTAGGTGCTGATGACCCCTTGTTATTTGGCTCACGGTTGGCAGGCCAATACGCCACCATGCGCGCCGCGCATGATCTCAGCGACCACACCCTGGCTGGCTTAGGGCGGATGTCATTGCGGGCCTCACGTGCTCCCAGCGACATTGTGGGAGCCGCATTAGCCGACATAGACACCTGGTTGGCACAATCAGGGGCATGACGTCATACCCCGGCTCCGGACCTGTCGAGCCCACCAACGAACCAATCGCCCCCATAGCGCCTCCTGCAGCTGTGCCACCGGTCGTCTCTGAACCCACGGCACCGATTAGTTCGGCTGCTACTCCGGAACCGGGCTACTGGGAAAAGCAGGCTGCTGAGTCGGGCAACGTCAACCCCTGGGGTGCCCCCGAACCTGGTGCAGTGCCACCTGCGCCCCCCACTGCACAGATTCCCGCGCCTCCGATGCCAGGTGGCCCCGCCTATCCTCCGGCCTATCCCCCGGCACAGAACCCCTACGCCTCCGCTTACGCGCTCGTGCCCGATCACCCCTCAGCGACGACGGCCTTGGTGCTGGGTCTCATTGGCCTCATCGGCGGTGTCATTTGCGGACTCCCACTCCTCTTCTCACCGTTCGCCTGGGTCACCGGCAGCAAAGTGGTGCGCGAGGTCGACGCCAGTAATGGGCAACTCGGCGGACGCGGCAACGGTCAAGCCGGGATGATCCTCGGCATCATTGGCACCGTCTTGTTGGTCATCGCCTTGATGGCGTTTATCGCGATGTTCATCTTCGTCGGAGCCGCTTCGAACTCCCAGCCCTAGGCCAGAATCAAATCCAGGCCCACAAACACCGGCTCGTTTACCAACTCAATGGCGAACCTGTCCAGGACGCCTGCTCGCACTACCCGAGCCAGTTCGAGTACGTCGGCCGCGTTCGCCCCGCCGCGGTTGGTGATCGCGAGCGGATGCTTGGTCGACAAGGTGACTGGTCCGCCTTCGGGATAGCCACGGCTAAACCCAGCGTGGTCAATGAGCCAGGCCGCACTGGTCTTGACCGTGCCGTCAGGTTGCGGCCAGGCCGGTGCGCCCTCGGGGACGGCGTCAGGCGCGATGACCGGGTTTGTGAAGAACGATCCAGCACTCCAGGTGTCGTGGTCGCTCTCATCGAGCACCATGCCCTTGCTTGCTCGTAGCTCAAGCACTGCTCGACGTACGTCGGCCAAGGGCGCGCGCTCCCCCAACTCGACCCCCAACCGCTGAGCCAACTCGGAATAGGCGATGGGGCCACTCAACGTGCCCTGCTTGAACAAGAAGCTGACCTCGAGGATGAGGTACCTGAGCGGGG
>CALMMO010000138.1 GCA_937868455.1 uncultured Marmoricola sp. | reverse complement strand
TACGCCTCGGCCTGCTTCGTCAGGTCGTCGAAGACGATGAGGACGTGCTTGCCCTCGTACATCCAGGCTTGACCGATCGTGGAGCCGGTGTAGGGCGCGATGTACTTGAACCCGGCCGGGTCGGACGCCGGCGAGTGAACGATGGTGGTGTATTCCAGGGCGCCTGCGTCCTCGAGGGTCTTGCGCAGGGACGCGACCGTCGAGCCCTTCTGGCCGATAGCGACGTAGATGCAGCGCACCTGCTTGTCGGGGTCACCCGACTCCCAGTTCTGCTTCTGGTTGATGATCGTGTCGATCGCAACCGTGGTCTTGCCGGTCGCACGGTCACCAATGATGAGCTGACGCTGGCCGCGGCCGATCGGGGTCATGGCGTCGATCGCCTTGATGCCGGTCGCCAAGGGCTCGTGCACCGACTTGCGGTGCATCACGGTGGGAGCCTGCAACTCAAGGGCGCGGCGCTCGTCGGATGCGATGTCACCCAGACCGTCGATCGGGTTGCCCAGCGGGTCAACCACGCGGCCCATAAAGCCATCGCCCACGGGGACCGAAAGGATCTCGCCGGTGCGCTTGACTGCTTGGCCCTCTTCGATCTTGTCGAAGTCACCCAGGACCACAACACCGATTTCGCGAGTGTCGAGGTTCAGCGCGATTCCGAGAGTGCCGTCTTCGAACTCGAGCAACTCGTTGGCCATGGCGCTGGGCAGACCGGCAACACGAGCGATGCCATCTGCGGCCTCGGCCACGGTGCCGACCTCTTCTTTGCTGGCTGCCTCGGGCTTGTAGTCAGCCACGAAGCGCTGCAGAGCGTCCCGGATCTCCTCGGGACGAATCGTTAGCTCCGTCATTTCCTCATCCTTACTAAGGGTGGTGTGTGGGGTTTGGGTGGGTCAGCCGGCGAGTTTGCGCCGGGCGTCATCGAGCCGACTGGACAGCGAGCCATCGATGACGTCGTCACCGATCTCCACCCGCAGCCCGCCCACCAAGGCGGGGTCGACGATCACATTGAGGTGGACCTGACGGCCATAGTGGTTGCTCAGCGCGGTCGAGAGGCGAGCAATGTCGCTCTCAGAAAGCGTCTGGGCTGAGTGCACAGTGGCGACGGACTCGCCATAGACCTCAGCAGCAACCTGTTGGTAGTTCTCCAAGGCAGCATTCACGGTGCGGTAAGAACCAGCCAGGGACTGCTCGATGAGGTGCAGCGTGGCTGGCAATACCTTGTCGCCGAAGATGCCGCCGAGCAGGCTGCGCTTGTCTGCAACCGAACGTGCCGGGTCGGAGAGTGCATTGCGAAGTTCGCTCTCGTGGCTAATCAGCGTGCTGGCCCCGAACAGTTCGTCGGCCAACCGTTGCTTGTCTCCTGCAGAGCGCACCAGCGAAACCACGCCGAGGTACTCAAGGGCATCGGCGAGGTCACGAGTGGTAGTCCACTTGCGACTGACCGCATCAGCGACGAGGTCCAACGCGACCTGGCCAACTTTGCCCTCAAGCAGAGACTTCACCAGTCCCGACTTGGCCGAGCCGTCCAAAGATGCGTCGGTTGAGGTACGCCGCAGGGCGGGCTCACTCCGAAGCAACTGAGCCACGCCAAACAGGTCGGTGCCCACGGCTGCTCCGTCTTGTGCATTGACCCCAGTGAGCACTTGGCTCAATGCGGACAGGGCATCTGCCGAAGCTCCTCGCATTGTCTTCACTTTCCTTGAGCTCCCTGGTGCGCCTCGAGGTCAGCAAGGAACCGGTCGACCACACGGCTCGAACGGGCATCGTCGTCAAGGCTTTCGCCCACGATCTTGCCGGCCAAACTGGTGGCCAGGGTGCCAACTTCGGCGCGCAACGAGGTTGCGGCCTGCTGACGCTCTGCTGCGATCTGAGCCTTGCCAGCCTCGACGATACGAGCCTGCTCGGCTTGGCCTTGCGCGCGCAGTTCGGCGACGATCGCCGCACCTTGCTCGCGGGCCTCTTCGCGGATGCGAGCCGCCTCGTGGCGTGCATCGCCCAACTGCTTCTCAAGCTTTGCCAGCTTGGCATCAACTTCAGCCTGCTTAGTCGCTGCCGCTGCCATCCCGCCTTCGATCGCTGCCGTGCGCTCGGCATAGGCCTTCTCGAAGTTAGGAACAACGAACTTCTTAAGCAGCCACACCAAGATCGCCAGAACCACCAGCCCCAAGATGATCTCCGCCTGCTGCGGGATCAATGGGTTGGGCGCTGATTCCTCGGCAGCCCTAACAAGTGTGGTAACCATCATTGGAATCGGACCTTCCGGCCTCAGGGCTTAAGGACGAAGGCCAGAGCCAGGGAGATGATGAAGAACTGCTCGGCGAGCACGAACCCGAAGATCGCGATGCTTTGGAGCGTTCCACGAGCCTCGGGCTGGCGAGCAACGCCGGATACGTACGCGGCGAAGATGAGACCAACGCCAATAGCCGGACCGATAGCGGCCAGGCCAAGGCCGATCATGTTGAGGGTGCCACCCATCTTGGGTACTTCCTTTCAGTTGATGACGCTGGAGCGCCAGGTTGAGAAACTATGAAATTAGGTCGTGGTTAGTGTTCGTCGGCGATCGCACTAGAGATGTACATCGCGGTAAGCAGGGTGAAGACGTACGCCTGGAGGAACATGACCAGCATGTCAAGGAAACTGACTCCGATCGCCAGGATGAACGACACAACCCCTGCAGGAATGCCTAAGAAAGGCGGGTCGTAGTGCAGGAGCAGCTGCTCACCGCCCGCAGAGAAGAGCGTGACGAGCAGGTGGCCCGCAAACATGGTCGCGAACAACCTCAGCGCCAAAGTGAACGGGCGCACAACAATGTTGGAAAAGAACTCCAACGGCACTAGCGCGAGGAGGATTGCACCGCTGATGCCAGCAGGCACTGTCTGGTGCTTCAAGTAGCCAAAGAATCCGTGCTTAGCGATGCCGAAGCCGTTGTAAACAAGCCACGAGACGATTGCGAGGGCTGCTGGATATCCGATGTGCGACATCGACGGGAACTGAAACAGCGGCACGATCCCGTAGAAGTTATTGATCAAGACGAAGAGAAACAGCCCGAAAAGGTAAGGCACGAACTTGGCATACTCGCGGGTGCCAATCGTCTCCTGCGCGATCGAGTTGCGCACGAACCCGTAGACGTACTCTCCAGCAAACTGGAGTCGACCTGGGACGATCGCCGCCCGCCGAGACATGGCGTAAAAGAGGCCAACCGCGATAGCTGCAGACAGCACGACAAGCACCATTGGCTTGGTGACCTCGGTACCAAAGAGTCCGGGCAAGTTGAAGTCACCCGGACCAGGGGTGTGGAAACCCTCGGTAGAGACTGGACCGCCGAGAAAACTCACTGTGACTCCTGTCGATCTAAGCTGTCGAACCGCAGCCCACCGCGGGCCATGAGCGGCCTCGTGAATCCATGTGAAGATCGGAGGCGCAGTGGGCACCAAGACCCGCCGGACGATATCAGGAGAACGGGTACTTCACACATTCGACCCTGCCTTCCCAGCAGGCAATGAAGTGACCTGGCCCTCAACAGTCGGACTAGCGGATTCAAACTCGTAGATAGGGATACGTGCCCGCATCATGAACAACGCAAAAAGAGTCGTCCAGAGCACAGTTACTGCTATGACGGCAAGACCGGCGACGCTGGCCAGGTCAGCCCCCAAACGCAACCGAACGATCCAAAGCACCGTGCCCAGCACAGCCCCCTGAAGCGTGAACATTCCCAGCGCCGCGGGCAGCGCCGCCTGAGGCGCTGAAGCAGCAACGCTTAACACAGCCCAAGCTCCCAACCCAAGCGCCAGCAGTGCGGCAACTGCGCCGATCAATGGCGCCACGGTCGCAGACTTACCCACGAATATGAGCACTCCCAGCAGCGCAATTAGCGCTGCGAGGGCAGTCCATCGGGAGGCAGCAAAAACGACAGAACGCCCGTGGAGAGGCCTGG
>CALMMO010000137.1 GCA_937868455.1 uncultured Marmoricola sp. | reverse complement strand
TCAGCGTGGACTTCCCGCAGCCACTTGGTCCCGTGATAGCGGTGAGGCCGCGCGCAGGGATCGTGGCCGAAAAGTCGTGGAGCACATCGAATTCGTCGTACCCCAACGAAAGGCCGCGAATCTCAACAGGACGCGCCGGGTCTAGTTCGACAGGGGCTGAGTCAGGTTCGGTCTCGAGTAGTTCGTGGATCTTGGCAAAGGTGCTTGTGCCCTCGGCGGCGGCGTGAAACTCCGCTCCCACACGGCGCAATGGCCAATACGCCTCCGGCGCCATCAGGAGTACGACGAGCGCGGTTTGAAAGCCGATCGTGCCGTGCGCGAGACGCAACCCCACAGTGACCGCGACCAACGCGACGGAGATCGTGGCAATGAGTTCGAGTGCTGCGGAGGATAGGAACGCAACCTTGAGCGTCTCGTTGGTCGTTTGACGATATTTGTCAGTGACCGCGCGAATGCGGGAGCCCTGCACCGTGGCTCGCCGATAGGCAACCAGAGTGGGGAGCCCGCGCACGACGTCGAGGAAGTGCCCAGACAAGGTGGTCAATGCCCGCCACTGACGATCGGACTTCTCTTGAGTTGCAAGGCCGATCAAGATCGCGAACACCGGGATCAGCGGAATCGTGCACACGACCACGACGGCTGATAGCCAGTCTTGGGTGGCGATCGCGAGCACCGTGCACGCGGGCAGCACTGCTGCGACAACGAGGGCAGGCAGGTAGCGCGTGATGTAGGGTTCGACGGCGCTGACCCCGCGGGTGGCCAGCAGTCCCAACTCTCCTGCTTTGCGACGCGAGGAGGAGTCCCACCCTTGGCGCAAGGCTGCTGACATCACCAGGTGACGCAAACGCAGTGACACCAGGCCGGCGGCACGTGCGGCGGCATAGTCAGAGAGCCCACCGGCTAATGCGCGGACAGCGGTGATGCCGACAAGCCAGATCCCAGCGGTGAGCCAGGCGCTTTCGGTGGGTCGGGTCAGGAGTTGGACCACGAGAGTGCCCAGCGCGAAGGCTTGGGCAATGGCGGCGAGTCCGCTCAGTGTGCTGGCTGCGACAACCGTAGCCAGCCAAGGTCGGGCGACTTGGAGGTGGGGGAGGGCCCTGGAATCAAGAGGGCCCCTCCCGGTCCTAGACGGGGTCGAGGATCGGGAGGGGCCGCTGTTCACTTGGAGAATTGTGCCTTGTTAGACCGACAGGCCTTCAGGCACGTCGACTGCCGGGATGTGGTGGGTAGCAATCCGCTTGCGGAACACCCAGTAGGTCCAGGCCTGGTAGATCAGCACGATCGGGGTGAAGATCACCGCGACCCACGTCATCACCGTCAAGGTGTACTGCGAGGAAGCTGCCGAGATGCCCTGTGCGGGGTTGTGTCCAGCCATCAACGACAGCGCAGCATCGTTGCTAGCTGGCATCACGGCCGGGAAGAGCACCCAGAAGAGTCCAGCAACTGCCAAGGCGATCGTGGCAAAGGTGCCGATGAACGCCCAGCCTTCGCGGCCCTTCGTGGCCATGAAGATGGCGGCCAGCAAAGCCACAGCGGCGAGCGCGAACAACACGATCGGCATCAGGTTCCAGCCGTCCTTGGCCACAGTCCACACCAAGAAGATCACGGCCAAGACTGCAGTGACCAAGCCCAGCTTGACTGAGAGGGCCCGGGCGCGGTGCCGGATCTCACCGTCGGTCTTCAGTGCCACGAACATGGCGCCGTGCGTGGTGAAGAGGCTCAGTGTGACGAGCCCGCCAAGCAGACCGAACGGGTTGAGCAGCGTGAACAAGTTGCCATCGAACAGGACGCCGTGACCGCCTGGGTTGGCCTTCATCGGCACACCCGCAACGATGTTGGCGAAGGCAACGCCCCACAGCAGCGCCGGCAAGAACGAGCCGACGATGGCTGCCTTGTCCCAGTTGGCGCGCCATACGGCACTGTCCTTCTTGCCCCGGTAGTCAAAGGCCAGGTTGCGGACAATCAGTGCCACCAAGATCAGAAGCAGTGGCAAGAAGAATCCGCTGAACAAGGTGGCGTACCACTCCGGGAAGGCGGCGAAGGTTGCGCCACCAGCGGTGAGCACCCACACCTCGTTTCCATCCCACAGCGGGCCAATGGTGTTGTAAAGCACCCTCTTCTCCTGCTCGTCCTTAGCCAGGACGGGCAGCAGAATGCCGACACCGAAGTCAAAGCCCTCGAGGGTGAAGTAACCGATCCACAAGATCGCGATCAGTGCGAACCAAACAGTTGTGAGTTCCATTGTCATCTCCTCTCAGGCTCAGTACGCGAACGCCATGGGGGCGTCGTCGTCAGACTTGTCGACACCAGGGTTGGGAGGCTCGCTGAAGGGAGCCGCACCTGCCTTGATGTACTTCCACAACAGGCCGAACTCGACCACGGCGAGGATGCCGTAGAGGAGCGTCAGCACGATTACGCCAATCCAGGCTTCGAGAACGCTCACGCCAGGAGAGACACCAGCTGCAGTGGTCATGTAGCCAAAGACCACCCACGGTTGGCGACCCATCTCGGTGAACATCCAGCCCCACGAGTTGCCCAGCACCATGGCGATCGGCAACAAGATGGCCATCGTGCCGAACCACTTGGCCTTGGGCTGCTTGCCCTTCTTGGTCATGATCAAGATCAGCAACGCGCCGGCTGCGGCGAAGAAGCCCAGACCCATCATGAAGCGGAAGGACCAGTAGGTGACCGGAATGACGGGGGTGTAGCTGTCAGCCTTGGTCAAGGAGTTGTCGGCGAACTTGCCTTGGTACTCCTTCTCGACCGGGTTGATACCTTGCACGGTCTCGTTGAAGTCGCCAGTGGCCAAGAACGAGAGCAGACCCGGGATCTCGATGATGTTCTTGGCGTTGGTGCCATCAAGGCTGCCAACAGTAAGAACCGAGAAGGGGGCGCTCTTGGTGGTCTCGTAGAGACCCTCGGCCGCAGCCATCTTCATGGGCTGCACTTCGGTCATGATCTTGCCCTGGATGTCACCACTGATGGCAACGCCCAGGCCGGCAACGAGTAGCCAGGCTGCGCCGATGCGGATGCCCTTGAGGTAGACGGCCTTGTCGGCCTCGGCGGTTGCTTTGCGCACGTAAAGGTAGGCAGCCACACCGAGCACGAAGGCTCCGGCGGTGGCGTATGCCGACAACACAACGTGGGGGAAGGTGACTAGTTGCACCTTGTTGAAGACAACGGCCCAAAAGTCGGTGAGTTCAGCGCGGCCCTGGTCAGGGTTGATCTTGAGGCCAACGGGGTTCTGCATCCAGGAGTTGGCGGCCAGAATCATGTACGCCGAGAACAGTGTGCCCACGTGGACAGCCCACATGCAGGCTGCGTGCACCTTGCGGGGCAGACGGTCCCATCCGAAGATCCACAGACCCAAGAAGGTGGATTCGAGGAAGAACGCCAGCAGCGCCTCGACGGCCAGCGGCGCGCCGAAGATGTCTCCGACAAAGCGCGAGTAATCAGACCAGTTCATGCCGAACTGGAACTCCTGAACGATGCCGGTGACGAGGCCGATGGCGAAGTTGATCAAGAAAAGCTTGCCAAAGAACTTGGTCAGGCGCAGGTATTCCTCTTTGTGCGTCCGCAGCCATGCGGTCTCCATCGTCGCGATGATCGCGGTGATGCCGATGGTGATTGGCACGAAGAGGAAGTGATAGACGGTCGTGATGCCGAACTGCCATCTGGCAATGTCGGTGACGTCCATGGTGCCCCCTCCTAGATGAGTGCTCGATGTGGTTATTGGTGGGTTTGCCCCCACCAAGACGAACGCTACGCCTGTAGAGATCCTGGTCGCAGACAGGGTGTCAGCAAGGAGCGCCAAGTGGTCGATCAGCCACGATGTACGGCAAATAAGGGCCAAATCGGTGATCGTTTGGATCCAAACGGTCTAGACAGGCTTGAGGCAACTTGTAACTAGTGTTACGGCGTGTGATCCCTGTGACGCATGTGACTCTCACGTAGCCTCCGGAACATGGCGACCCGTACGTCTTCCCCGTCGGCGTCGCGCGGCAAGGGCACCACCAAGCGCACCTCGTCGCGTTCGACTCCGTCTCGGAAGCCAACAACCAGCAAACGCCCCGCGCCCCGGGCGGTCCGCAACGGACCAGGTCCGGTCTACCGCACCTTCCATGCCGCAGGCAGGGGAGTCGGTGCGGCCTACTCAGGCGCAGCCTTGTTAGTGGGCTCTGCTGCACGCAGCATCGGTCACGGAGCACACGACATTGACCCCGAACAGCGTCGCGACGGCGCTGGCCTCTTCTTGATTGCACTCAGTGTCGTGATCGCCGCGAGTGTGTGGTGGCAATTGGGTGGACCCGTCGGTTCGTGGACACGCGACGTTGTGACTGGAAGCGTCGGGGTGCTGGCCTGGCTCGTGCCCGTGCTGCTCGTCTTCGTCGCGTGGCGCAATATGCGTGACCCCCAACTCAACGGTCCAGCAGGTCGCCAAGTCATCGGTTGGGTCGCCTTTGTCGCCGGCATCTTGGGCGTTGTGCACATCGCCAAACTCGGCCACGGCACCGACTTCACTTCCACCAACCAACTAGATCAAGCAGGCGGCGCCATTGGGTATGGCATCTCCCAACTGTTCTTGTCGTTGTTTCCCACCGCACTCGTTGTCGTGCCGATCTTGCTCCTCATGAGTTTCTTTGGGCTCTTGCTCATCACCGCAACCCCGATCTATCAGATCCCGGTGAAGGCGCGCGCCTTCACCGACGCAGTGCTGGGGCGTCGTGCCGAAGACGAGGACACCATTGAGGAACCTCGCCCAGCTCGTGCTCGGCGCTCTCCGAAGGCCATGGACATCGACCCGCCTGAGGGTGACCCTGCCTATGACACGCCGGTGCTTGAGGATCCGGTCGCGCGCCGTACTCAGGAGGAAAGCGCCGCAGATGAGTACACAGCTCCTGTTGCTGCGATCAAGAAAGAACTTCAGGCTCCGGTGCACACCCCGCTGCCGCGGCGTGAAGAGCAACTGGCGCTAAGTGGAGACGTCACTTACCTTCTGCCCGACTCGCAAATGCTCAAGGTCGGCACCGCTCATAAGCCTCGCACCCGGGCCTCGGATGAGGTCGTGGAGCGCTTAATGACCGTGCTCGAAGAGTTCGCCATTGATGCCCAGGTCACCGGCTACACCCGCGGCCCGACCGTCACCCGCTACGAGGTCGAACTCGGCCCCGCGGTGAAGGTCGAGAAGGTCACTGCGCTGAGCAGGAACATTGCTTACGCGGTGGCAAGTGCTGACGTGCGCATCTTGAGCCCAATCCCCGGCAAGTCGGCGATCGGTATCGAAATCCCCAACACTGACAAAGAAATCGTGACGTTGGGCGATGTGCTGCGCTCTAACACCGCACGCAACGACCACCACCCGATGATCACGGGACTTGGCAAGGATGTTGAGGGCGGATTTGTCATCGCCAACATGGCCAAGATGCCGCACCTTCTTGTTGCTGGAGCCACTGGCTCGGGCAAGTCGAGTTTCATCAACTCACTGATTTGTTCGGTGCTGATGCGCTCGACACCCGATGAAGTGCGGATGATCATGGTCGACCCCAAGCGGGTCGAACTCAATGCCTATGAAGGCATTCCGCACCTGATCACCCCCATCATCACCAACCCCAAGAAGGCTGCTGAGGCGCTGGCGTGGGTTGTGCGTGAGATGGATATGAGGTACGACGACCTCGCCGCCTTCGGGTTCCGCCATGTCGATGACTTCAACAAAGCGGTTCGGGCTGGCAAGGTCAAGGTGCCGCCGGGCTCCGAGCGGGTATTGGCGCCCTATCCCTACCTCTTGGTGATTGTCGATGAGTTGGCCGACTTGATGATGGTGGCCCCTCGCGACGTCGAGGATGCCATCGTTCGTATCACTCAGTTGGCCCGCGCGGCAGGTATTCACCTGGTCCTTGCCACGCAGCGACCCAGCGTCGACGTGGTCACTGGCCTGATCAAAGCCAACGTGCCTTCGCGGCTCGCATTCGCCACATCCTCACTTGGTGATAGCAGAGTCATTTTGGACCAGGCCGGTGCGGAGAAGTTGGTCGGCCAAGGGGACGGTTTGTTCTTGCCCATGGGTGCCTCGAAGCCGGTGCGTGTGCAAGGCGCCTGGGTTGGCGAACCTGAGATCCACCAGGTCGTGAAGCACTGCAAGGAGCAGCTGACCCCGACCTACGTTGCAGATGTCACCGCTCATGCACCTGCCAAGCGTGAGATGGATGACGACATCGGTGATGATCTTGACTTGGTCATCCAGGCGATTGAACTAGTGGTCTCAACTCAGTTCGGCTCCACGTCGATGCTCCAACGCAAGCTACGCGTGGGGTTCGCCAAGGCAGGCCGCCTGATGGACATCTTGGAGAGTCGCGGCATTGTCGGCCCCAGTGAAGGCTCCAAGGCCCGCGCGGTG
>CALMMO010000136.1 GCA_937868455.1 uncultured Marmoricola sp. | reverse complement strand
CAACGCTGAAGGTCGACTCGTTGCGCGCCGCGCTGGAAACCAACGCCTTCGCGCCGTTGACCTTGGCTCGGCTGTTCGCAGACGCGTTAGCAGAGTCAAAGGGTTCGATCTTGATGATCAACTCCGCAGTGCTACGGCAAAGCCAGCCAGAGTTTGCTGGCTACAAACTCTCAAAGGGCACCTTGGTGCACCTTGCTTCCGCGTTGGCCACCGAGTTGGGTGCGCGCGGGATCCGGGTGAACTCCGTGGCACCTAGTTGGATCTATGAGGACGTCAACAAGGCCTACTTCGACTGGATGGCCTCCGAGCGCGGGGTCACCCACCAAGTCATTTATGACG
Organism: uncultured Marmoricola sp.; assembly: GCA_937868455.1. Lineage (GTDB taxonomy): Bacteria > Actinomycetota > Actinomycetes > Propionibacteriales > Nocardioidaceae > Marmoricola. Next base: position 2,654 of record CALMMO010000136.1, on the reverse strand, counting down.
AGATCGCCGACAAGACCGACCTCAAACGCCTCGCCACCCCCGAGGAGGTCGCTCAAGCTGCCCTCTTCTTGGCCTCCGATCTGGCCTCAGCCATCAGCGGCGTGACTCTGGATGTGTCGTGCGGAGAGTTCCACAGTTACTAACGTCATACGACCTGGTTGCTCTAGCGACCACACCGTATGACGTCCATCAGGAGACGTCATGAGTGAGCAACGCACCCGCCCAGATTTGGGCACCTACGACGACATCGCCAACGCAGCAATGCACAGCACCGGACTCAGCGACTTCGGAGGTGATGACCACGAGGAGGGCCTTCGCATCCTCTGCGAAGACATGGCCGCCCATGGCGGTCTGACCCCTGTCGGCAACTTCTTGCAGCGCGCGCAGATCAAGTCGGCCCTGGTCAGTCGACTCGTGGCCGAGCAGGGATTCAAGGACAACCCGAGCTATCGCGACGTCCCAATCCAACGGCCGATCTTCGTCACCGGCCTCCCCCGCACTGGTACGACGGCACTGCACCGCCTGCTCACCGCTGACCCAACCCATCAGGGTTTGGAACTGTGGCTGACAGAGGTGCCGATGCCTCGACCCCCGCGCGAGTCGTGGAACGACAACCCCGTCTTTAACCACCTCCAAACCGCCTACTCAGCCCATCACGTTGAAAACCCGGAGTTCATGGGCATCCACTTCATGGACGCTGCCAGCGTCGAGGAGTGCTGGCGAGTGTTGCGGCAATCGGGCCGCTCGATTGGTTATGAGTCGTTGGCCTACGTCCCTGATTACAGCGCGTGGCTGGCCAAGACCGACTGGACCCCTGCCTACGTCCGGCACAAGCAGAACCTTCAGTTGATCGGGCTCAACGACCCGGCCAAGCGATGGGTATTGAAGAACCCGTCTCACTTGGCGGCGCTCGATGCGCTGATGAGTGTCTATCCCGATGCTCTGATCGTGCAGACCCACCGCGAGCCGGTCACCTCGATTGCTTCAGCGTGCTCGCTGTCAGCGGAGGCCACACGTGGCTGGTCCGACGTGTTCGTCGGCGATGTCATCGGTCGTACTCAACTCGACATGTTGGCAAGGTCATACGAATCGTTCGCTACAGCGCGCAGTTCGTATGACGCTGCGCAGTTCGTCGACGTCCAATACACCGATTTCGTCTCCGACCCTGTGGGTACGACGCGAGGCATCTACGAAGCATTCGGATTGGATTGGACTCCAGAGGTTTCGGCTGCCGTCACCGCGATCGATCACGATTCGCGTCAGGGCGGCAAAAGGCCCTCGCACCGTTACGACTTGGCCGACTATGGCCTTACCGAGGAGCAGGTGCGAGGGCGTTTCAGTTAGTCGTTACTGGCCTGGCATTTCACGAAGTCAGGGTTCTTGCCACACCACGCTGCCTGGGCACCACTGTGTCCGATCATCCCGACCATCACCAGGGCCGCGACGGCAGCAACTGCGCCGAGCCACCCCGTGATCTTCGACCAACCGAGTCGAGCGGGGTTACGGCTAAACCACCAGGTCAACACGGCCAAAATCGCCAGCGGAACCATGAAGACAGCCAACATGTCGCCTAGTTCGGCGTGGTCGAATGCGGGGCTGCCAACAGCGTGCTCAAGGTCCTCACCTGTGGCTGTGCTCAGCGGAGTGAGGATGAGGCCGGCGACGGAAAGCAGTGCGGGCACCGGGCCGGCCCAGGCACGGAATCGGCTGTGGAATGCCGCCAAAATGACCGTGAGTGCCGCGAGGGGCACGATCACGACCGTGGCGTGCACGATCAGGGGGTGAAGCGGGAGACCGAAAAAGGTCATGGTTGGTGCCTTTCTTCTAAGTTGTCTCGATTGTTTCCCACACCGCCTGTGAGTTCTGTTAAGCCTGTGACAACGGAACCTGTTGATTTGCTGTGAGAGCTCGCGCGCAGCTGCCTCAGTGAGTTGGCGAGCCTGCGTCGTACCCGCGATGATGGCCGAGTGCGAACCGTAACCCGACACCGCGAACGTGCCTCTGCCGAACGCGAGGTCCTCAACCAGATCCTCGACGACGGCATGGTGGGCACCCTCTCGACCGTGACCGATGACGGCATGCCGTGGGCCGTGCCACTGCTTTACGCACGCGATGGCGACCGCATCTTGGTGCACGGCTCGACGGGTGCAGGAGCTTTGCGACGCGTCGCGACGGGGGCCCCGGTGGCCTTCAGCGTCACCCACATGGACGCCATGGTGGTGGCTCACTCGACGTTTGAGTCCTCAGCCAACTACCGCTCCGCTGTCGTGTACGGCGTGTTCGAGGCGCTCAGTGGCGACGAGCAGTACTCCGCCCTCGACCTCATCTCCGAGCACCTCATCCCCGGCCGCACCTCCGAGGTGCCTCCGATGATCGCCAAGGAGCAGGCCGCCACCTTGTGCATGCAACTGCGCATCGTCGAAGGCGAGTGGGTGACCAAGGTCCGCAACGCCTGGTCAGATGAGCCCAAGACTGATGAGCACGCCTGGTGTGGCATCGTTCCGATGACCACGACGTACGGCGCACCCCAACCAGCTCCTTGGAGTGAGGGCCAAGAGGTCCCCGAGTCAGTGCGACGCCTCAGTTCACAGACTCACTGAAGCGGCTAGGGAGTCACTGGCCTCCTGTTTCCGGAAGGTCGTAGGTCAACACCC
>CALMMO010000135.1 GCA_937868455.1 uncultured Marmoricola sp. | reverse complement strand
ACGACAGTGCCTGGCATTGGTGCCAGCAGCGATCCGTGCGCGATCTGGGCAGCAGGATCTGTGAAACGAGGTACGACGACATATGCCGCTGACCCTTGTGCCGTGTCGACGTGGATGGCGTCACCAACGATGGAGACGTCATAGGTAGTGGTGACCCCAGCGCTGCGCAATCGCACCTGGGTCGCGCTCGCGCTGACCACCTCAACGTCGCCATCGATCTGGTACCCGTCGCGCCCTCCGCGCCACTGAACCTCGAGGTCCTCATCGCCGCAGCGAAGGCTAGTGCTGCGATAGCCCGCCTGGACGTTGCGCCAGCCGACCGGGATGCCGCGGTGCACCACGCGCTGATCGGCGCGATGTTCAGCCAACGCCAGGGTCGCAGCCACAGGCGCGAGCGCCAGGGTTGGGCTCTTCCACTCAAACTCAGCCAAGAAACTGGTGTCGGGCCCCTCGGCAAAAGCGGGAGCATCAAGAATCGCCACGAGTTGGTCGCGGTTAGTCACCAACCCATGCAGCCGAGAGCGCATCAAGGTCCGGCGCAGTTGCGCAATCGCCTGCTCTCGCGAGGGGGCAACCGAGATGACCTTGGCGAGCATCGCGTCGTAGTGAGTGCCGACCGAGTCGCCGCTTCCGAAGCCCGCATCGAGGCGGATGCCATCGCGATGAGGCGCGAACTCGGTGTCCTGGGGGATGTCCAGCCGATGGATCACCCCACTGTGTGGCTGGTAGTCAGCGGCTGGATCTTCGGCGTACAAGCGCGCCTCGACCGCACACCCATGAGGTGTCGGCGGGTTCTGGATCAACTCCTGCACCCGTGCGCTGTGCCCACCCCCGGCGGCAACCTCAAGCTGCAATTCGACCAGGTCGAGTCCATAGATCGCCTCGGTCACCGGGTGCTCGACTTGGAGTCGCGTGTTCATCTCCAAGAAGAAGAACCGTTCACCCTCAACGAGGAACTCCACGGTGCCGGCGTTCAGGTAGCCAATGGAGGCAGCAGCCAGACGAGCGGCCTCGACCAACGCCTCACTGACGTCGTGAGCAGGCGCTTCTTCGATCACCTTCTGATGGCGCCGTTGCACCGAACAGTCGCGCGTGCCCAAGGCCAACACACCATCGCGAGTTCCGATGACCTGAACCTCGATGTGCCGACCCCGCTCGACGTAGGGCTCCATAAACACGGTGCCGTCACCGAAGGCGCTCAACGCTTCGGCCTGGGCGGCAGCAATCTCGGTGGGCAGATCGCCAAGGTCGCGTACGACGCGCATCCCCCGGCCACCACCCCCAGCGCTGGCTTTGATCAGCAAGGGCAGGTCGGCCGAGGTTGGCTGACTCGGCACTTCCAGGACCGGCACCCCAGCGGCCTTCATCGCCTGCTTGGCTTCGATCTTGGAACC
>CALMMO010000134.1 GCA_937868455.1 uncultured Marmoricola sp. | reverse complement strand
GAGCTTGAGTACGCCGACATCGAGCGGGTCATCAACGTCAACTTGTGGGGCACGATCAACATCAACAAGGCGTTCCTGCCTGCTCTGACTGCCCGCCCGCAGGCATCGCTGGTAAATGTTTCCTCCATGGGTGGGTTGACTCCCTTCCCCGGCCAGACCGCCTACAGCGCCACCAAGGGCGCGGTGAGGTTGTGGACCGAAGGTCTCCAGGCCGAACTCATGGACACCAATGTCACTGTCAGCGTGGTCTACCCGGGTGCGGTGTCCACCAACATCGCGGAGAACTCTGGCGCCGAAGACGGGCTCGACGCCGAAGAGTCCGGCATCAAGATGACCACGCCTGCCGACGCAGCCGCCGCCATCGTGTCGGCGATTGAAACCGGAAAAGCGCGGGTGCGGATCGGGCGGGATGCGGTGGCGCTCGACGTACTTTCTCGGCTGATGCCGACTCGCGCGATCCTGCTGATTGCTAAGAAGATGAAAGAAGCTGCGGGGATCGACGCTTCGGTGAGTTAGGGGGTTGCTGCGACGCAATCCTGATGCGCGTGCAACCTTCATGTGATGTTGGCGCGTCATGGTGATGGCATTCCTCGACGAAAGCAGGAGCTATGCGCATCACCACCTCGGTCCTCACTGTCATTGCCGCAGTCGCAGCTGTGGCCTGGATCGCCCCCAGCCGACCATCGCAGGCGACCGTGCCCGCGCCCGTCGACTGCCGCCAAGTCAAGTGCGTGGCGCTGACATTCGATGACGGGCCGGGGGTGGCGACCAGGCAGATCCTGCGGACCTTGAAGAAGTACGACGCCAAAGCCACCTTCTTCGTGCTCGGCAAGCAAGCCGAGGCTCACCCCGGCTTTGTGCGTCGCGAGGTCCGCGAGGGACACCAAGTGGGGAACCACTCGTGGAGTCACACGGAGCTGACCAAGGTTTCGGCCGCGACAGCTCGCTCGGAGTTTGATCGCACCGACGCCCTCTTGAAGCGCCTGATCGGAGACGCGCCGCGGTTTGTGCGCCCGCCCTATGGCTCGACCAACGCGACCGTCGCTCAAGCTGCTAAACGACCGCTAATCATGTGGAGCGTCGACACCATCGACTGGAAGACCCACAACCCGGCCAGCACTCTGGCTGAGGTCAAGCGCAGCACGAAGCGCGGGTCGATCGTTCTGATGCACGACGTGCAAGCCTCAACTGCCCAAGCGTTGCCGAAGGTGATTGAGGTCTTGCGCAAGCGCGGCTTCCACTTCGTCACTCTTGATGAACTCTTCCGCGGCCAGCGGCTCAAGGAT
>CALMMO010000133.1 GCA_937868455.1 uncultured Marmoricola sp. | reverse complement strand
CGCTGATAGAGCTGGCAACTGAGCTTGCCGTCGGCGACGTAGAACTGAAACATCGTGTGACAAGGGGCCAGTGCCATCTTGGGCACATCGGCCACATTCCACGCGCTCACAATGTGGCGACGCGAGTCGGGGTTGGTGCGAATCTGCTCCACAATGGCCGCGATCTGGTCGATGTGGGCGCCATCGGGAGCCGGCCACGATCGCCACTGGTAGCCATAGACAGGGCCTAAATCACCCTGCTCATCTGCCCACTCATCCCAAATCGAAATCCCGCGCTCTTGGAGCCAACGCACATTGGTGTCGCCGCGCAAAAACCACAGCAACTCACCAAACACCGAGCGCGTGTGGATGCGCTTTGTGGTCACCAACGGAAAACCTTCGTTGAGATCGAATCGCATTTGGTGCCCAAAGACACTCAGCGTGCCGGTGCCCGTGCGATCGCTCTTCTCGGTGCCCTCGTCGAGAATGCGCTGCAAAAGATCAAGGTAAACGCGCATGGAAGCACGCTACCTGCTTGCCCGAGTTCGCCTCGCCTAGACACGGGTGGGAGGATCACCCCGTGGTCTTGGGTCTGGTGTGCGCGGTGACGACATCGCTGCTATTCGGAGTTGCCGCCGTACTTCAAGCGACCGGGGCGCGCGACGTCCCCAGCATCTCCCAACATCCGTGGCGCGACGTCTTACGCACCGCACTGGTCAACAAAATGCTGATGGCCGTGCTGGCGATGCACATCTTCGGCGGGTTCTTGCACCTGCTCTCGGCAGTTTTGCTCCCGCTCTACCTTGCCCAGGCGATCATGGCCGCATCGGTCGTCGTAACTGCCTTCTATGCAGCGCACCTGCTCAAGGAGCACCTCAGCACCAGCGACAAGGCTGCAGTTTTCGTCACCATGGCTGGACTGGTGCTGCTCACGGCGAGCTCGGGTCGTGCAGGCGGCGAACGCGTCCATGAACGGTTCTTGTGGATGCTGATCATCTTCTTAGTGATGGGCACTTTGGCCGCCACCTTCGCGGTTCAGAGCAAAGACCGAGCCGCTGCAGTTACTTTGGCGGCTGTCGGCGGTGCTGCCTACGCGATCACACCCTTGGCCGCGCGTGGCCTCGGCAACCCAACTTTCTCTGTAGAAAACGTGCTGTCGATGTTCTTAATCATCGTTGGCAGCCTGGTCGGGTTCGTCTTTTACTCGTTCTCACTCCAACGGGTCTCGACCATCGCCGCAACGGCACCACTGGTGCTCGCCGAAACACTGGTTCCAGCCGGCATCGGCTTGATGTTCTTGCATGACACCGTGCGTCAAGGTTGGTGGCCAGGGGCGATCGCTGGCCTGCTGTTGGCACTTGGTGGCGTGCTCACCTTGGTTCGCCACACCGCCCCACACGTTGAAGGCATGGCGCTATGACCACCGCAGATCAGTCGGTCCGCATTGGTTGGGCGGAGGATGCCCCGGCACTCGCACGAGTGCAGGTCGCGGCCTGGCAGGAGTTGTACGCCGCAGTGTTACCAGCCGAGGTTTTGGCTGGACTCGCCGCTGAGGACCTCACCCCGCAGTGGCTCGACGCGCTCACACGGGCAAAGGATGCTCGCCAGCGCGTCTTGGTGGCCCTTGAGCGCGCCACCGTGGTTGGTTACACCCTGACCATGCCGGCAACTGACCCAGATTGCGACCCCATTGCCGACGCCGAGATCGCTGAGGTCGTGGTCGCACCTGACCGCGTTGGTCAAGGGCATGGATCACGATTGATGCACGCGGCAATCGACACGCTGCGCGCAGACAAGTTCTCTCGCGCCACCCACTGGATCAACGCCACAGACGATGCCTCACGGGCATTCTTCACCGAAGCCGGTTGGGCACCCGATGGTGCGTTTAGAGAACTCGATCTCACCGGCGACGGCACGACCATCGTTAAACAAGTCAGACTGCACACCACGATCGCTGGATGACATGGATGCTGGCACCCACAAAGGCGTCATCAACGACGCGATCGCGGTGGGCATCGCCACAGGTGTGTACGGAATTTCCTTCGGCGCAATCTCGGTAGCTAGCGGACTCACAGTCTGGCAAACCTGCGCCCTCTCATTGCTGATGTTCACCGGAGCCTCGCAGTACGCGCTTGTGGGCGTCATCGGAGCCGGAGGTGCCCCCATGACTGGGGCGGCTGCGGCCCTCTTGCTAGGCACCCGCAATGCTCTCTACGGACTCAAACTGGCACCCATGTTGGGCTGGAAGGGCTGGCGGCGCCTTGGTGCTGCGCAACTCACCATCGACGAATCAACAGCGATGTCAGTGTTGCGCCCCACGCATGCTCAGGCCCGTTTGGGCTTTGTCTCCACTGGACTCAGCGTCTTTGTGCTTTGGAATGCAGCCACTCTCTTTGGTGCGGTACTGGGAGACCGCATGGGAGACCCGCGCGTGTGGGGGTTAGACGCTGCTGTTGGTGGTGCGTTCTTAGCCCTGCTGTGGCCGCGGTTGTCCTCCAAAACCAATCGCATTGCTGGCGTCTTGGGAGCCGCTCTGGCTTTGTCACTAGTGCAGTTCACGCCCGCAGGAGTTCCGGTGCTGGCCGCAGCCACAGTCGCCATCGGCATGGGGTTGCTGACCCGGTCTGAAACCGACCCCACCGAGATTCCCGATGAGGAGCACCTGCCGTGATCTGGGCCGCGATCATCGTCGGCTCTCTGGGCTGCTACCTACTCAAGCTTGCGGGCTTGTCGGTGCCGCAGTCTGTGCTCGACCACCCAGTTATCCGTCGGATCGCCGACCTCATCCCAGTGGCCTTGCTGGCAGCACTCATTGCCGTGCAGGTTTTCAGCACCCCAGAGCGCACCTTGGTGATGGACGCGCGTTTGGCCGGCCTAGGGGTCGCCTTAGTGGGTTTGCTCTTGCGAGCACCCTTCATCGTGGTGGTGCTCCTCGCAGCAGGCACAGCAGCGCTGTTACGAGCGCTTGGCGTGGCCGCCTAGTCCAGATCGAGGAAGTGTTCTAGTCCCACAGTGACGCCTGGGTGCTGGTCAATGGTGCGCAATGCCAACAGCACACCTGGGGTGAACGAAACCCGGTCCAACGAGTCGTGTCGGACCGTCAGGGTCTCCCCCAGCCCACCCAAGATCACTTCCTGATGGGCCACCAGGCCACGCACCCTGAGCCCGTGCACCCGAACCCCGTCCACATCAGCCCCTCGTGCGCCTTCGAGTCCTGTTGAGGTGGCGTCGGGCATGGCACCCAAACCCGCATCGCGTCTGGCCTGCGCAATGAGTTCCGCAGTACGTCGAGCGGTCCCACTTGGGGCATCGGCCTTGTCAGGGTGGTGGAGTTCGATCACCTCAACTGATTCGAAGAACGCAGCAGCTTCAGCCGCAAACCGCATCATCAACACTGCACCGATGGAGAAATTGGGGGCGATCAAAATGCCGGTCGAGCCATCGCCGATGCGTGAGGTCAACGCGCTGATGCGTTGATCATCGAACCCGGTGGTGCCCACCACTGCGTGAATCTCGCGGTCAATGCAAAATTCCAACGTCGCCATGACCGCGTCCGGATGAGTGAAATCCACGATCGCGTCGGCATCGGCTGCGACCAAGTCATTGAGGTCATCGCCGAGGTCGACGCGCGCCACCAATTGCATGTCAGGCGCGGCCTCGACCGCGGCGCAGACTTCACGTCCGACTTTGCCGTTGGCACCGACAACCCCGACTCGCAGTGTGTTCATGGGCCAACCCTAAAGGCAAAAAACGCCCTCGGCCCGCCAGGTGGCGGGCCGAGGATTTGTTTAGGCTGAAACGCTGGCCAAGATCGCTTGGATCTCTGCTGGCGTTGCTGCGGCTTGCAGTCGGGCCACTTGCTCCATGTCGACAAAGATCATCGCTAGCTTGGACAACAAGTCGAGGTGATCGTTTCCTGCCCCGGCGATTGCGACCACAAACTGAGCCTCTTTGCCGTTCCAATCGATGCCGCCCGAGTAGCGCACGAACGACAACGCCGTTCGCTTGATCGAACCCTTGGCCTCGTTGGTGCCGTGCGGGAGTGCCAGGAGATTACCCATGTAGGTGCTCACCGAACGCTCTCGCTCATGCATCGCTTCGACGTAGGACTCATCAACTGCGCCTGCGGCGACGAGCAACTGCCCAGCCTCAGTGATAGCGCCTTCCTTCGTCGATGCGCTGCCTTCAAGCACGATGGAGTCAATGGAGAGGATGTCCGAGCCTGCAGATGCAGACTCGGCCTCAGTGGGCTCCATCACCGTTAGAACTGCGCACCATGTCGACGATCTCGTCGTACTTGGGCGAGCCCATGAAGTTGTCAACCGACACGTGCACGGCCGACGGTGCGTTGAGCGTCGCGCGCTTGGTCAAGTCCTGATGCGTGACAACCACGTCAACATCGTCCTTGAGGTTGGCAATCGCTTGGTTCACAACAGTGACGTCACCAAAGCCAGCGTCCTGGATCTTCTTGCGCAGCACCGAAGCACCCATCGCCGATGACCCCATGCCTGCGTCGCAAGCAAACACGATGTTGCGGATCGGACCGGCGTGGACTGCCGTGGCGACTGCGCCACCCAGCACCGAGGAGGCCACCGACTTCTTGCCTTTCATGGCTTCCATCTCGGCCGTTGCTTCACTGAGGTCGCCATCGTCGGCTGACTTGTCCATCTTCAACAAGAATGCCGCCACCAGGAAGGATGCGAGCGCGCCCAGGACCACCGATGCAGTCACTCCTAAGAAACTGCCAGGTGCGGTTTGTGAGTAGACCGCGATGATCGAGCCCGGAGCCGCAGGTGCCCGGAGGCCTGAACCGAACAACACGTTGACGAAGATCTGGGTCATGCCGCCCGCGATCATGGCCAAGATCAGCTTCGGCTTGGCCAAGACGTAGGGGAAGTAGATCTCGTGGATGCCGCCGAGGAAGTGAATGATGGCTGCACCAGGAGCCGAGGACTTTGCAACACCCTTGCCGAAGAACATGAAGGCCAACAGCAGGCCCAGACCGGCGGCAGGGTTGGCTTCGAGCAGGAACAGGATCGACTGGTGATCCCCACCTGCCGCTTGCTGGATGCCTAGGGGCGTGAGCACACCGTGGTTGAGCGCGTTGTTCAAGAACAGCACCTTGGCGGGCTCAATGATCAGAGAGGTGAACGGGAGCAGTCCGTGGTTGACCAGCCAACCGACCAAGCTGCCGAAGAGGTCGGCGACCCAGGTCACGATGGGGCTCATCACAAAGAAGGCGAAGACTGCCAAGATCATGCCCCAGATGCCTGCAGCGAAGTTGTTGACCAACATTTCGAAGCCCGGCTTGATCTTGCCGTCCCAGATAGCGTCGATCTTCTTCATGCTCCAGCCACCCAGAGGGCCCATCATCATGGCGCCCATGAACATCGGGATGCTGGTGCCAGCGATGACACCCATGGTGGCAATCGCGCCGACCACACCACCGCGGGTGCCGTAGACCATCTTGCCGCCGGTGTAACCGATCAGAAGCGGCAACAGGTAGGTGATCATGGGACCGACGATGCCGCCGCCGTCTTTGTCCCAACCGCCAAGCTGGGCAACCCAGCTGGTGTCAGAGGTTCCGATGCCCATCAGCGGCAACCAGCCGACCTTGATGAACAGCGAGGTGATGAAGCCCCAAGCGATGAAGGCGCCGATGTTGGGCATCACCATGTTGGACAAGAAGGTGCCGAATCGCTGCACCTGGACGCGAGCGCCACCGCCCTGGGTGGCTGTGGTGGTTGACATATGTGTTCCTCCCGAACAACGTCATCTTCACGGGTTGCGTGACATGGGTCACGCGATAGACGCAGTATGTACCGTAAACGGGTGTGTTGCCAACTATTCAAATACAAACGGATGTCTGAATATGTGGTTTTGCACGAGTTTTGCTACTACTCTGGACCTACACCACCCTTTTTGAGCTTGGAGATGACATGAAGGCACTTCGCTTCTATGCCCCCGAAGACGTTCGGCTCGAAGATGTGCCCGAACCAATCTGCGGCCCTGACGAGATCAAGTTGCGGGTGCGCAACTGCTCCACGTGTGGCACCGACGTCAAGATCCTCTACAACGGCCACCAGAACCTCACGCCCCCTCGCACGATTGGCCACGAAATCGCTGGGGAGGTGGTCGAGGTTGGTGAGCAGGTCAACGCGACGTACTCCAGCAATTGGCAAATCGGCGACCGCGCCCAAGTCATCGCTGCGGTGCCCTGCGGTGAGTGCTACGAATGTCAAAAGGGCTGGATGGCCGTGTGCCAGAACCAGACGTCGGTGGGCTATCAGTACGACGGCGGCTTTGCCGAATACATGATCGTTCCCTCTCAGGTCCTCAAAGTCGATGGCCTCAACCGCATACCCGATAACGTTGGTTTCGATGAGGCATCGGCGGCTGAACCTTTTGCCTGTGCCATCAACGCTCAAGAACTCCTCGGCATCGAACCCGGCGACACAGTGGTTGTGTTCGGCGCCGGACCGATCGGATGCATGCACATCCGCATCGCTCGCGGTGTGCACGGGTGCGGCCCGGTCTATCTCGTCGACGTCAATGCGGAGCGGCTGAAGATGTCAGCCGAGGCAGTGCACCCAGATGAGGTGATCAACGGTGCCGAGGTTGACGTGGTGGCGCGCGTGCTGGAGTTGACCAACGGACGCGGGGCCGACGTCATCATCACGGCCACGGCAGCCAACGTCACTCAAGAACAAGCCATCATGATGGCTGCTCGCAACGGACGGATCTCGTTCTTTGGCGGCCTGCCTAAGACCAACCCCACGATCACCTGCGACTCCAACGTGGTGCATTACCGACAGTTGCATATCCACGGTGCCAATGGTTCAGCCCCCGAGCACAACAAGCGCGCCCTTGAATACATCTCGACCGGCCAGGTCCCGGTCAAGGACCTCATCACCCGCCACATCCCGTTGGACCAGGTGATGGATGCCTTCTCGATCGTGAAGAACGGCGAGGCAATCAAGGTGACAGTCGAGCCCTAGGGACCGACGACTGCCAAAAGTTGCTTGCGACTGAACAACTCGCGGGCTAGTTCATGCACGTCTTGGGCCGTGACTGCGTCGATGGAGGCCAAGATCTCTTCCACGCTACGCAACCGAGGGTGGAAGAGTTCGGCTTCGCCTAAGCGATGCATGCGACTTGCCGGATCCTCGAGTCCGAGCACAAGCCCGCCTCGCAACTGACCCTTGGCCCGAGCAACTTCC
>CALMMO010000132.1 GCA_937868455.1 uncultured Marmoricola sp. | reverse complement strand
CGCAATCTGGCGACCAGAACCGATCCCGCCAGCAGCCAACACGGGCACGTCGGGTCCCACCGCGTCGACAACCTCCGGGACCAAAACCATCGTCGAAATCAACCCGGTGTGCCCCCCGGCTTCGTAGCCCTGGGCCACGACAATGTCGACACCATTGACAACGTGAGATCGGGCATGCCCCGCAGTGCCTGCCAGCGCGGCAACGGCCACACCGGCCGCGTGCGCTTGCTCGATCACATCGGCTGGTGGAGATCCCAAAGCGTTCGCGATCAAGACCGGCCGGTGTTTCAAAGAAACGTCGACGTGAGTGCGAGCCACAGAGTGCAACCACCCCAGCACTCCCTCTCGCCCTTCTCCTTCAACGCTGGGGGCAACTCCCAATTGTTGGAGGGTCCGCTCGACAAAGGTGACGTGCTCGGGAGGGATAAGAGCGTGCAGATCTTGGTGGCCGCCCTCGGTGGGCACCTTCATCGGCATGACCACGTCAACGCCGTAGGGCAGCCCATCGGTGTTCTCATCCATCCAGGTCAACACCGCGTCGAGTTCGCTGGCGTCGTTGAAGCGCACACACCCCAAGACACCTAACCCGCCTGCGCGAGTCACTGCCGCAGCAACCTTCTCGCTAGGGGTGAAGGCCACGATTGGGTACTTGATGCCAAACCGCTCGCATAGGTCGGTATGCATGCTCAACCAGCCTTTCTGGTGCTACTTGGTTTCAGTGACCATCTCACGGGCTTTGGGGTAGTTCGCCTTCCCCGTCGCACTGCGCGGGATCTCCTCGACGTACGTCACAAAGCGAGGCAACTTGTAGGCGCTGAGTTGGCTGCGGCAAAACTCGCGCAGATCCTCGACCGTGGGTCGGTTCTCGCCGCGTGGTTGTACCACTGCGCACACGGTCTGGCCGTAGGACTCATCAGCAACGCCCACAACCAAGACGTCGTACACATCGGGGTGGCCCTTCAGAGTCATCTCAACTTCTTCGGGGTACACCTTTTCACCGCCGGTGTTGATGCAGTTGGAGCCACGGCCGAGCAAGGTGACCTTGCCGCCCTCTTCGACTCGGGCGAAATCGCCGGGCACTGAGTAGCGCACGCCATCGACTGTGATGAACGTCTGGGCTGACTTCACCTCGTCCTTGTAGTAGCCCAGCGGGACGCTGCCGCTTCGAGCCATCCGCCCGATCGCGCCAACATTGCTCAAGTCGATGACCTGGTTGTCCTCGTCGAGCAGCACCGACTCCACGCCCAGGGCGACAACACAGCCCTCGCCCTTGATGTTCTCGGTGTCTTGCAAGCCAGTGCCTTGGAATCCGGTCTCAGATGAGCCCACCGAGTCGGTGAAGAAGGCATTGGGGAAGGCCGCCATCCAGCGCTCCTTGACGGGCCGAGAGAAGATCGCGGC
>CALMMO010000131.1 GCA_937868455.1 uncultured Marmoricola sp. | reverse complement strand
ACTTCAACAGGGTTGCCCACACCGTTGCCCGGCTGGGGAGCAAAGACCTTGACTCCGGCGCGCTCACCGTTGACCTGCAACTGCTTGACCGCGTTGGGGCGCTGCAAGTCGCACGCCACCAACATCGGGGAGTTGCCTTGCTCTTTAAGCCAGAGCGCGAGTTTGGCAGCCAGGGTCGTCTTTCCGGCACCTTGGAGGCCGGCGAGCATGATGACCGTGGGCGGGGTCTTGGCGAATCTCAGTCGCCGGGTTTCGCCACCCAAGATGGTGACGAGTTCTTCGTTGACGATCTTGACGACTTGCTGAGCCGGGTTGAGTGCTCCGGAAACCTCAACGCCCATCGCGCGCTGCTTGATGGCGGCGCAGAAGTCTTTAACCACAGGCAGTGCGACGTCGGCCTCAAGCAGCGCCACCCGGATTTCGCGGGTGGTCGCGTCGATGTCGGCTTCAGAAAGACGACCCTTGCCACGCAGGTTCTTGAAGGTGGCGGCAAGGCGGTCAGAGAGTGTGGCGAACAAGGAAGGTCCTCAAGATCTTTGGGCGAACGCCCAAGTCTAGTTGGTGGTCAGAGAGCCTCGGTCTGGCCCTCATCGGCCACGACCAGACCGCCCTGTTTGCGTTCGTGTTCTTTGCCTCGCCAGCCTGGAACAGCAGCCACCAAGGTGACAAACCCAGCGATGAGCACAGGCAGAACGACAAAGAGCAAGATCGTGCGTGCCGGGCTCGATGCGGTGGTCTCCCAGGTGTCAGGGGTGTCTGCGAAGGCAGGGGCCGAAAGGCTCACAAAGGTGAGGAACAGCGTTGCTGCCCAGGTGCGCAGCGCGAATGTTGAGCGGGCCTGGTTTGCATCATGAGAGTTCACACGCGCGAGAATATCGCCCAGTCACACAATCTGGACCGGAAGTGGGCAGGCAATGGCGAGTATGCAGGGCCAATGCCCTGACACCCATGAGGTGTGTCAGGCCGTTTCGCAGATGACTGGCAGCGTGACGCTGGGTCGATTTAGCGAATGGTTCATGGGCGTTCCGCTCGCATTGTTCGTCATCATTGCTGGCGGCCTGTTCACCCGCTGGCTGTTGCTGCGGGCCATTGCTCGAGTGGTGCGGCACGCCGAGCGTGGAATGTTGCCTGACCGGCTTACGCCAGGTGGGCGCACGCCGACGCCGGGTGATCAACAAGCGATGGCACGACGAGTTCAACGGGCTGGTGCGATTGGCTCGTTGCTCTCTAGCGCTGTGAGCGGGCTGATGATCGGGCTCGTCATCGTGATGGTCCTTGCCGAACTTGGTGTGGACGTGGCCCCAATATTGGCCAGTGCCGGCATCGTTGGAGTGGCGCTCGGCTTTGGCGCCCAATCGTTGGTGAAGGACTTCTTGTCAGGCATCTTCATGATTGTTGAGGATCAGTACGGCGTGGGCGACACCGTCGACCTTGGCCCGGCAATTGGCCAAGTTGAGGCAATCAGTTTGCGCGTCACTCGCATTCGAGACGTCAACGGCACCGTGTGGTACGTCCGCAATGGCGAGATCCTGCGAGTGGGAAATCTGAGTCAAAATTGGGGCTTGGCCACGGTCGACATCCCGATCGCGCCAAGCCAGGATGCGGCAAAGGCTCTCGCCGTACTCTCGCTAGTGAGCAGTGAGTTGTGGGCTGACGAGGAATTTTCTGGCGTTT
>CALMMO010000130.1 GCA_937868455.1 uncultured Marmoricola sp. | reverse complement strand
ACTCGTCACAGCCATCACCCTTCAAGAAGATTGCGATGACCACACGAATCCGCCCTGTGACTTTGGCGCCTTGCGGGGAGGATCTCCCGGGCAAAGCGTCAAACTTCCGGGTGAAGCACCGGGCCCATTCGCCCTCAGAGCGGATCGAGCACAAACACCGGAATCGTGCGATCGGTCTTCGTTTCATATTCCGCGTACGTCGGCCAGGTCGCTACGGCATGCGCCCACCAACTGGCTCGTTCTTCACCGGATGCTTCACGTGCGCTGAAGGAGCGTTTGCTAGGACCGTCTTGGAGGTCAACCACCGGATGCGCCCTGAAGTTGTGTGCCCACTCGGGGTCCTCAGAGCCACCTCCGTTGGAAGCGATCGCTACGTAAGAGCCGTCGCGCTCGACGCGCATGACAGGGTTCTTGCGCAGGTTGCCGGAGTGGGCGCCCACAGAGGTGATCACCACGATCGCGTCGTTAGTGCCTGGCAGCGTGTTGGCCTCCATGCCATTGCTGGCCTCAAAGGCTGCGACATGGTTGCGCACCCACTCGCTGCTGCTTGGTTCGTACTCGCCTTGAAGGGTCATGGGGCGACGGTACTCCGGCTTGCTTTGCCCGGCACTTTGTCGCTTCACCGGGATGATCTCCCCCGCAAAGCGTCAAAGTCACAGGTTTACTTGTGACTTTTCAGCCAGAATGGCGCCATGACTTCCGCCGACCTGACCGCTGGCCCGCACGAGGACGAACCCCATGGCGATCACGCCAGCAAGCTGAATTGGTTGCGGGCGGCGGTGCTGGGCGCGAACGACGGCATCGTGTCGGTGGCTGGCCTTGTGGTGGGCGTGGCAGCGAGCACACACAACGATCCCAAGGCGGTGGCGATGGCTGCGGTGGCCGGCGTCGCAGCCGGGGCGCTGAGTATGGCGGCGGGTGAGTACGTTTCGGTTTCAACCCAACGTGACACCGAGGCTGCGCTGATCGCGAAGGAAACGCGCGAACTCGAGGAGGAGCCTGAGGAGGAGTTGGCCGAGTTGGCCGCTATCTATCAAGGCAAGGGGTTGAGTCCTGAGTTGGCGATGGATGTCGCGGTTCAACTCACTGCTCACGATGCCTTAGGAGCGCACGCCGAAGCAGAACTGGGCATTGATCCGAACAACTTGGCCAACCCTTGGCACGCTGCGTGGGCATCCATGGCGGCCTTCACGGTCGGTGCTTTGTTGCCGGTTGCGGCGATCTTGTTGTCTCCACCCAGCATTGCTTTCTATGTGACGCTGGTTGCGGTTGCCTGGGCACTAGGGGGCACTGGTCATCTGAGCGCCAAACTTGGTGGTGCCGCCGTCGTACCCGCAATTGCCCGCAACATCGGTGGCGGCATGTTCGCGATGATCGTGACCCACTTGATCGGTTTAGCCGTCGGAACCCAAATCGGCTAGGTGATCGGCCCGGTAGGCCTCAAACAGTCGCCCCAGCAGGGCCTCGAAGTCGGCTTCGATCGCGGGGTCGAGGGTGGAGAACCTGAAGGTGGCTTTGCCGGTACGTCGTTTGAGTAGGTCTGGCGAGGCATGCTCCAGCGCATCTGGATAGGCCTCGACGATGATGAGGAACACGCTCACGTGCTTGGCGGCTCGCTTAACCGCAGCGAAATAGCCGTGTCCGGTGACGCCTGGCCACGTCAGGCTGGGCATCCCGTAAATCGTGCTGTCCACGAGTGGCGGGCGAAACTTCGACAGCATCGCCCACAGTGTGGACTCAATATCGTCGAGGGATTTCATCAGACGTCAACTCCGGGTGACGAGCCCGGTGGAGGCGTCGTACGTCAGAACTCCGTGCTCGAATTCCTGCACGCTGCCCGTGTCGGTGGCGGTTTCATCTGAGATGGGGAAGCCGAGCGCTCCGCTTTCTTCGCCGTACGTCGAATAGGCGGCCAA
>CALMMO010000129.1 GCA_937868455.1 uncultured Marmoricola sp. | reverse complement strand
CTTCATCGCAGCCAGAATCTCCCAACTGCCGCGCCAACGAGCCCAACAGCATGCAGGCCAAGAACCGCTCCTGAGCGATACCGCCTTGCAGTTCGCTGGCTTTCACTCGTGCGCCGTTAAAGTGTGCTCGACCAACTTCAAGATCGCCTTCGTCGAGCGCAGCCATCGCCAGTAGGCACTGATACTGACAAGTCGTGGGATTGCGGTCGAGGTTCGCCGCGAGCCAACCAGGTTCGGCGGCCCTGACAACGCGCTGGGCTGACTCAACCTCACCTAGCTCACGCAGCACCCAGGCCAATTGCCCGGCGCGCCACACCTCCGCCAGAGCGTAGGGCGCGCTGTAGACCTCAAGTGCCCGGAGGATACTCGCCGCTCCCTCGAGATCACCGGTGAAGGCGCGGCGACTCGATCGCATGATCTGAGGCCCCAGTCCCCACCCGTCACCTGGCGGCACCGGGGGCACTTCAATGTCGAAGGGCCGCGGCATGTCGATGGAGTCAAAGGCGATGCCAAGGCGAGCGGCAAAGGCCGGATCCTTCTCAAACCCCTCCGCTGTGAACGCCTCAGAAGCAAGCAATTCGTACCAAGCACTAGCCGAATCAGTCTTGCCCTCCATGGCGATGGTCGAGGCGCGGAGCAATTGAAGCGAAGGAGAGAGTCCGTCGTGGCACTTGGCCAGGCGACGCATCCATTGAGCCGGCAGGGCAAAGTCGCCACCCATGATCCGCAGTGGGCCATGCAGTTCCACAAAGGCAGTCGACCGCGCATGGTCACCGAGCAACCCCAGCACGTCGAACGCAGCGCCGACATCGCCTTGGGCTTCAAGGTGCTCAGCCAGTCTGCGAAGTAGGCGAACGCGGTGCTCTGAATCGTCCTGGATCAACTGTGCACGCACTTGCGCACCCAAAATGGCATGAACCCCGATCCAATCCACGCCCGCACGGACCATGGGGATCGGATCGCGGCGTAAGCCCGCGATCATCTCGGCGGAGTCGGTGCGGCCTCTTGCGGCATCAAGGGCACGAGCATTTTGGGGTCCCGTGATCGCGACTTCGCCCAAGAATCGTCGTTGCTTGTCGCTCAAGGAGCCCAGCACTTCTTCGTTGACGTAGTCACTCAGGGTCTGCGGAAGCTCTGACTCGCCACCACTACCCACGACCCGGCGCGCTGCTAGCGACAAGGAGATGCCAGCAGGCCAACCTCCGGCGGCCGCAATGATCTCGTCGACCACGTCAGGGGCCAGCCCCGCTTCAGGATCCCCCTTCAAGTCCTCGGCAGTGAGTTCGAGATTGCGCGCGTTCAGGTGCACATGCCTGCCTTGCACGCCCGCACGACCGAGTTTGACGGCTGGGAGGCTTCGCCCCGATAGCACCAGGATCGAGGGTGCCGGGGTGTGAGTCACCAGGGTCTGCACCAAGGCGATCGAGCCGGGGTCGGTGAGCAGATGCACATCGTCGAAAACCACCAGCACTCTGTGGCGTGCCAACCATTTCAGCAACACTGGCATGAAGTGCCGTGCTACCTCGAATGAACCGGTGAGGAGTTCGCGAAGCGGGCTCTCGGGATCGTCGTCGAGGGTAAGGAGTTCTTCTCCAAGCGCACGACCCAGTGCGACGTCGTCGTCGTACTGCGGAGAGATCGTGATCGAGACCATCGCAATCTCGGCTTCAAGCGACCATCGACCAATGAGTGTGGATTTGCCGTAGCCAGCGGGACCTTCAACACTGACGACACTCCCTCCACGCACCGCGCGCAGGAGGTGGTCGAGTAGCCGTCGTCGGCCAAGTACGACCTGGGACTCCATCAGCTCACCATCCGAGTAGTGCCGATCCCCCGACCGAGTCTTCCGAGCCCGCACCCTTCAGACCGGGAAAGACAACCACAGTCAGGACACAATGTCTTGCACATCGGTACAACTCGGACAAAGAAATTGTCCATGGCCGTGCCCTAGAACGCCCGTTAGGAAATCCGGCGCAACCCCTTGACTGGGGCGATCGGGTCGGCCGTGCGTGCCCGGATACGGCTCAATGACTCTGGCGTGATGCCAAGCAGCGAGGCAATGTCCTTCTTGGGCACCTGCCCCACCAAGTGCCCCCGACGCTTCATGAACTTGTGGTAGCGCCGCTCAGGATTCAAGGTCAACAAGTCGATGTTGCGAGCCTCGGTCACCGCCGCGAACACGGTGAGGTGATGGACCAGCACAGCCGCCCAGGCGCCGTCATTGGCGGCCAGTCGCTCTAACTGCTCATAAGAAACTCGCAACATCGTTGCGGCCTTCAACGAACTCACCAGGTACGGCGGCGGTCCCGACAGGTGCTCGTCTAGCACCTGCGAGACTGCCGGAGTCCGCTCCTGGACATTGCCCATCCATGCCGAGCGATACATCATCGGCACCGCCAGAGTTTGACCGCGCTCCACCAAGTGCGTGACGCGTTCAGCGCCATCTTCGGTGGTCACCGCTACCCGCATGATGCCCTCGAGCACGATGTAGAGATAGGGGTGCCTCGCACCAGGCGCGATCAGAGTCTCACGTGCGCTCATGCGCACAAGGGCAACCTCCAGGCTGTCCATGCTGAGATTCTTCAGCCCAACCAGTCGCTCAAAGTGTTCTCTCAACATCGCGCGATGCGTGTGCTGCGCAGGTTCAATCCTCATGTCCACCCTCCCGTGACAGAGAAAAGGTAAACAACCCTGCCGCCAATTTGTCCGATTTGGCACCCAGTAATTGACGTTCATCAATTGTTGATGAACGTCAAGCCCTTCTTTCGAACGTCACACTCGGATTTGCTACGCGCGACGCGGGAACTTCGCGAAATCTGGCTTGCGCTTGGCCTTAAACGCCTCGCGCCCCTCTTGGGCCTCGGGCGCTCCGTAGAACAACAAGTTGGTGTCGTGAGCCAACTGCTGCAAGCCGGCATAGCCATCCTCGGCTGCGTGGAAACTGGCCTTGAGAAGACGCAGCGCAAACGGAGAGAGCTCCAGCATTTCGCGGCACCACTGCACCGTGGTCGCCTCCAGCTCTGCCAGAGGCACGACGGTGTTCACCAAGCCCATATCCATCGCCTGCTGTGCGTCGTACTGGCGACACAGGAACCAGATCTCCTTGGCCTTCTTGGGACCAACCAAGTCGCTGAGGATGCTGGCACCAAAGCCGCCGTCGAACGAGCCCACCTTCGGGCCAACTTGGCCGAAGATCGCATTGTCCGCAGCAATCGTGAGGTCACAGACCAGGTGCAGCACGTGACCGCCACCAATCGCCCAGCCCGCGACCATAGCCACGATCGGTTTGGGGCAACGGCGCATCTGAATGTGCAGGTCAGTCACGTGGAAACGACCGGTCTTGCCCGGCTCGGTTTGGTAGCCCGTGTCGCCGCGCACGCGCTGGTCTCCACCGGAGCAGAACGCCTTGTCGCCAGCACCGGTCAAGATGATCGCGCCGACACTCTCGTCTTCACGAGCCAGAGTCAGTGCCTCTGACACCTGCATGAGCGTCTGGGGCCGGAATGCGTTGTGAACTTCGGGGCGGTTGATGGTGATCTTGGCGATGCCATCAGCGGTCGTTTCGTAGCGAATGTCGCTGTAGTCGCCCTGGGCGATCCACTCGGTCACGGCTGTCTCCTTCAAAGTCACAGGACAGTCTGCCTGATCAGGGCCACCAACTCCTCGTCAGAGCAGTTGACATGCATCACGCACAGCCCCTCCACGCGCTAACCTGATCGGACCCTCACTTGCCCAGGACACCTACATGACCCACCCACTCGCTGGCATCAAAGTCGCCGACTTCAGTCGTGTGCTTGCTGGCCCCTTGGCCACCATGACCTTGGCCGATCTGGGTGCGAGCGTGATCAAGGTCGAGCGTCCCGGCCTGGGTGATGACACTCGGCAGTGGGGGCCGCCCTGGACCGCGCATTCGTCGTCGTACTTCGAGTGCGTGAACCGCTCCAAACAATCGGTCGCCCTCGACCTGAGTGATCCAGGCGACCTGCGCATCGCCAAGGCGCTGATCGCCGAGTCAGATGTCATGGTCGAGAACTTCTTGACGGGCACCTTGGATCGTCTGGGCCTTGGGTACGACGCCATGGCCGCGCTCAATCCTCAACTCATCTATTGCTCAATCACCGGGTTTGGCAGTGGACTCGGCGCCTCAAAGCCTGGCTATGACTTCGTGGTGCAAGCCGTCGGTGGCTTGATGAGCATTAGCGGTTTCCCTGAGGGGCCGCCCACCAAGACAGGCGTGGCACTTGTCGATGTGCTCACCGGCAAGGACGCCACGATCGCGGTGCTCGCTGCCCTCCACGAGCGTGCCACCTCTGGTCTTGGTCAACGCGTCGAGGTAAACCTGCTCTCCAGCCTGCTCGGCTCGTTGGTGAACCAGACCTCCGCAACTCTGACCACGGGCACGGCTCCCACTCGGATGGGCAACAAGCACCCGTCGATCGCGCCGTACGAAACATTTCAGTGCGGACCTGACACGCTGGCTATCGCGTGCGGCAACGACACCCAGTTCGCCCGACTCGCCGCGGCTCTTGAGCGACCCGAATTGGCCGGCGACGAGCGATTTGCCACGAACCCCTCGCGGGTCGCCAACCGCCCCGCTCTGGTGGAAGCCCTAGAGGCCGCGTTGGCGGCTCGCAGCATCGTGGAGTGGACCGCCTTGCTCGACGCTGCCGGGGTGCCTGCCGGTCCGGTCAACGACATCGTTGCCGCCATCGGCTTGGCGCGTGATCTTGGCCTGGACCCCACGATCGACGTGGGCGAGAGCCAGCAGATCCGACACCCCATCACCTGGTCGCGAAGCGACCTCCCCGCGCCAACCCCACCGCCCACACTGGGCGAACACACCGCAGACATTCGCAGCAGATTCAAGGAGTAGAGATGAGCACCACCAGCACCCTTCCCCCATTCAACCCCAGCGACCCCGCCGGGATTGATGACTTCCTCACCGAAGAGGAGCGCGCGATTCGCGACGCCGTACGCCGCCTCGCCCAAGAAATCGAGCCCAAGGTCGCCACCTGGTTTGAAGAAGGTCGCATCGATGACCCCCGCGCCTTGATGAAGCGCTTCGGCGACATGGGCCTGCTTGGCATGCACCTAGAGGGCTATGGCTGCGCGGGCATGAGCGCGGTCGACTACGGCCTGGCCTGCATCGAACTCGAAGCCTGCGACTCCGGCATCCGCTCGATGGTCTCGGTGCAGGGATCGCTGGCGATGTTTGCGATCTGGAAGTTCGGGTCAG
>CALMMO010000128.1 GCA_937868455.1 uncultured Marmoricola sp. | reverse complement strand
TAGTCGGCTCAAGACGTAGAACGAGATGCAGGCCCCCACCGCGTAGGCGCAGGTGTAGGCGATCACGAGTCGCGGTGCCGTGTCGGCCGCCGAGATGTTCCTGGTCAACAGCCACGCCAACGCGATGTTGGCTGCGGCAATGGCGCATTGGATAAAGAAGACCAGTCGGTTGCGCTCCAGGGCATAGAAGGCCCGAAGCAGTAGGTAGTGGCTGGTGAAGAACACGATGCCGACCCCAAAGAGCGCCAATGAGGGTGCGAAGTCGCGGTAGGAGCTGCTGGCTGCGCCGTACCCAAAACCGATGTGGACCAGGTCGAGGGAGATCACTGGCAACAGGAGGGCGAAGGGCAAGATGAGGGCGTACGTCGTACGCATCGTCGAGGTCACTGACGTGGCAAGCCCACGCAAGTCGCCATCTGCTGCGAACGCTGAAAGCCGGGGCAACATCGCGGTGGCCAACGAGACGGTCGCAATCGAGTGCGGGACCATGGCGATCAAGAACGCAGTGGAATAGACGGTGTAGCCAGTCGCGCCGCCACTGTCCGAACACCCATCAAGACTGCGCACCGCGCCACTGGAGGCCAACCGGACTACGACGGTGTAGGCGATTTGGTTGACGATGACGAACAGCACCGTCCACACCCCGAGTTTGAGGGTGTGGGTGAGTCCGGCGTCTTTGAAGTCGAATCGTGGCGAGAACGTGAAGCCGGCCCGACGCAGATAGGGCACCAAGATCAAAAACTGGACGGCAATGCCCAGCGTCGAGCCAAGCCCGAGCAGGGCCTCTTGGCCGGAACTGTAGGGGCCGAGGGTGGAGTTGGTGCCGCCAGCCAATGACGGGTTGGCGCACACGTCATTGGCGCCGCCAAAGAACCAGAGATAGGCACCCAAAGCCGCGATGGCGATCGCGTTATTGGCGATGGGCGCCCACATCATTGGGCCAAATACTCGGCGGGAGTTGAGCACCTGCCCGGCCAACACGAACATGCCGTAAAAGAACACCTGCGGCAGGCAGTAGCGGGCGAACGCGATGGCCGAGTCGCGGTGTGCCGCCAGGTCAGGTGAGGTGAAGAAGGCCGGGTCAAGGAAGAGGCGCATTAGCCAAGGCGCAGCGACCACCAGCACTGCTGTGACCCCAGCAAGGAACAACGCAGCCAAGGTGATGAGCCGACTGGTGTAGGCCTCGCCGCCATCAGCATCGGACTTCATGGCCCGCACCAACTGGGGCACGAGCACGGCGTTGAAGACGCCGCCGGCCAACAAGATGTAAAGCATGTTGGGGATCGTGTTGGCGATGTTGAACAAGTCGGCGTGCAGCGCAGTACCCAACGCAGCCGCCAACAAAACGCTGCGGATCAGGCCACTGAGTCGCGAAAACAGGGTGCCAGCGGCCATCACCGCGCTGGCGTTAAGGATGCCGCCCTGCTCCTCATGCCGATTCTTTTCAGGCCCAGGATTCTTCTCAGGCACCGTGCTCACAGACCCT
>CALMMO010000127.1 GCA_937868455.1 uncultured Marmoricola sp. | reverse complement strand
CGGCGTCACCGAAGGCGACGTTCGCATCGTCGGTGCACACCATGCCGGCGAGCAGCGGGAAGGCGCAGTCGTCGAGCTCCATCTTCACGCCCTCGAGCGCCTTGAGCGCCGGGGTGATCTCGAGCAGCTGCAGGATCACCGGGGTGTCCGGGCCGAGCATCGAGCCGGAGGCGATACGGAAGAGGAGGCTGTAGCCGATCTGGCCAGCTGCTCCGGTGACGGCAATCTTGAGGGGGGTGGTGCTCACGACGTACTCCTATAAAGAGAGGTGGCCTCTGTAGCTCTGACGCTAGCAGCCTTGCGGGTTGGCCTCATCACAGCCTGGGGTCCCACCTTGGGGGTGAGGGATGCTTGCGGGCGGGTCCTGCGATATCTTGATATCAAGAAACTTTCCACGAGGAGCACCTGGTGACCGAGTCAACCATCATCTACACCCACACTGACGAGGCGCCAATGCTGGCGACGTACTCGTTCTTGCCCATTATTTCGGCGTACGCCGCCAAAGCAGGCGTCCCGATCGAGACTCGTGACATCTCCCTGGCCGGTCGCATTCTGGCGCAGTTCCCGGACCGACTGAGCGCCGAACAGCGCATCGGCGACGCCCTCACCGAGCTGGGTGAACTGGCCAAGACTCCTGAGGCCAACATCATCAAACTTCCGAACGTCTCGGCCTCCATCCCGCAGTTGTTAGCTGCCATTGAGGAACTTCAGGGCCAGGGATACGCGATCCCGGACTACCCCGAGAACCCTGTGAGCGACGAAGACAAGGCGGTCCGCGCGGCCTACGACAAGGTCAAGGGTTCGGCTGTCAACCCGGTGCTGCGCGAAGGCAACTCAGATCGTCGTGCGCCCGAGTCGGTGAAGGCCTATGCGCGCAAGCACCCCCACTCGATGGGTGCGTGGAGCGCCGACTCCAAGACCAATGTGGCCACGATGGACTCTGATGACTTCCGCCACAACGAGTTGTCCGTGATCATGCCCAGCGACGACACGCTGCGCATTCAGCTGGTGCAGGCAGACGGCACCGTTGACGTGCTCAAAGCCGCACTACCAGTGCTTGCCGGTGAAGTGATCGACGGCACCGTGATGCGGGCAGCGGCACTGGGTGAATTCCTCACCGAGCAGGTGGCCCGCGCCAAGGCCGAGGGCGTGCTGTTCTCCGCCCACCTCAAGGCCACCATGATGAAGGTCTCCGACCCGATCATCTTCGGCCACGTCGTCAAGGCGTTCTTCGCCGACGTGTTCGCGGAGTACGGCGATGACCTCGCCGCCGCGGGCTTGAGCCCCAACAACGGACTCGCCTCGATCTATGCGGGTCTTGACGACCTAGCCAACGGCGCCGAGATCAAGGCGGCCTTCGACGCAGGCATCGCCAATGGTCCGGCTCTGGCCATGGTCGACTCTGACCGCGGCATCACCAACCTTCACGTGCCCTCCGACGTGATCGTGGACGCCTCTATGCCGGCCATGATTCGCACCTCGGGCCACATGTGGAACGCCGCTGGTGCCGAACAAGACACCCTCGCGGTGTTGCCTGACTCCTCCTACGCAGGGATCTACCAAGTCGTCATCGACGACTGCCGCGCCCACGGCGCCTACGACCCAGCCACGATGGGGTCGGTGCCCAACGTGGGGCTCATGGCTCAGGCTGCCGAGGAATATGGCTCACACGACAAGACCTTCGAAATCGGTGCCGCCGGCACCGTGCAGGTCGTCAACTCCGCAGGCGACGTGCTCATCTCCCACGACGTCGCCCCTGGCGACATCTGGCGTGCCTGCCAAACCAAAGACGTGCCCGTGCGCGACTGGGTCAAGCTCGCCGTTTCACGCGCCCGCGCCACCGGCGACCCGGCGATCTTCTGGCTCGATGAGACCCGCGCCCACGATGCCAACCTGATCAATTTGGTGAACACCTACCTAGCCGACCACGACACGACCGGCCTGGACATCTCGATCCTGTCTCCCGTCGAGGCCACCAGGGTGTCGGTCACGCGCATCCGCCAAGGCCTCAACACCATCTCGGTGACCGGCAACGTGCTGCGCGACTACAACACCGACCTCTTCCCGATCCTCGAACTCGGCACCAGCGCCAAAATGCTGTCGGTCGTGCCGCTCATCAACGGTGGAGGACTTTTCGAAACCGGTGCTGGCGGGTCAGCTCCCAAACACATCGCGCAGCTCGTGAAAGAGAACTACCTGCGCTGGGACTCCCTGGGTGAGTTCTTGGCCCTAGCCGAGTCGTTTGCCAAGTACGCCGAACTGACCGGCAACTCAGGCGCCGCCGTACTCGCGAAGACGCTGGACCTCGCCAACGCGAAGTTCCTCGACGAAAACAAGTCACCCGGTCGCCGGTTGGGCACCATCGACAACCGTGGGTCGCACTTCTACGTCGCGCTCTATTGGGCCCAGGCCCTCGCTGCGTGCGACGACGCGGTCCTCGCGGCAGCGTTCGCGCCGCTGGCGAACACACTGGCCGAAGCCGAGGAAACCATCACCGCAGAACTCCTTGGGGTGCAGGGCAGCCCGGCTGATATCGGGGGCTACTACCGTCCCGATGAGGCCAAGGTCAGCGCCGTGATGCGTCCGTCTGCGACCTTCAACGCCGCCCTCGCTTCGCTGTAGGTAGCGGGTGAAAAGTCACAAGTAAACCTGTGACTTTGGCGCTTTGCGGGGAGGATCTCCCCGGCAAAGCGCCAAACATCCGGGTAAAGCAGGGGGCTGATCGACCTACGACTTCAGCTTGTTCGACTCTGTGGGGGTGGGACGAAGGCCGCGGACGATCAGGTAGGTCGCGAGGCTGATTTCCCACGCGAAGACCGGGATGACTGTCACCGCGATGACCTTGGTGATTCCGAACATGACCGCAAGGTTCATCAGGCCGACCAGCGGACCGCCGATGAGCCCGAGGGCAGGGATGAATCGCGGCGTCAGATTGCTGCGCCAAAGCAGGGTCGCAAGCAGCACGGTGTGGACAGGCACGATGAGTCCCGGGCCGATGAGGAAGGTCCAGTCGTGGACCAGGTGCAAGCCCGCGACGACATCTGGAGCCATGCCGGGGGAGTTGGAGACCGCGGGCCGCGCGACAGCGGGCAACAGTACGAACACTCCAGCCAGAATGACCGAGGCCTCGAGCGTGCGCAGCGCGAGGTAGCCCGTGGCGGTCGCCCACGAGTGTCTGCGAATCAGCGGGAAGAGCGCGACTGCGGTGCCGACCACGGCCACGGCCAGGATGATTTCAAGCAGCCCGCCGATGAGCACTGGGGTGCGTCCGGCGAGGGGCGCCTTGGGGTCGAAGCCAGACCCGCCATAGAGCGCCGCCGCGGCGACCGATGTCACGTGCGTGACGAAGTAGAGGATGCCTGCCATGCGGCCGGTGGTGCGAGGGCTGGCAAGCTCACCAACTTCTGAGTGGGTCGGGACGGGCTGGCTTGCGGTCGTGACCGAGGACATGTGGACTGCGCTTTCGTCAGAGGTGTACGGCGTACACCTGGGTTCGAAATGGACGATAGGTGTACGCTGTACACCGTGTCAACTCGACCCTCACCAAGCAGACGTCCACTGGACCGCGCGACCGTCCTCGCCGCCGGTGTCGCCATGTCTGACAGGGACGGCGTCGAGGCACTGAGCATGCGCTCCCTGGCGCAGGCGCTTGATGTCGTGCCGATGGCGCTCTACAAACACGTAGCCGATAAGGAAGACCTGCTTAACGGCATGGTCGACGTGGTGATCAGCGAGTACGCATCAGCTAACTCCGCCGCCTCTGAGGTCGAGGGAGACTGGCGGGAGGGCGCGCGGGTGGCAGTGCTGGCCGCGCGGCGCTCTGTGCTCGCCCATCCATGGGTGCGTGGGGTCATCGAAACCCGCGTGCTTCGCACTCCGATGGTGCTTCACCACATGGAGCACCTCACTCAGTGCTTCCTGCGCGGCGGACTGAGTCCGGATCTGGCCCACCACGGCATGCACGTGCTCGGCAGTCGGATCTGGGGTTTCAGCCCCGAGATGTTCAACCCCCCGTCGGCTGGCACCCCCGGCGCCACGAAGCCACCCAAGCGCAGCACAGCACCCGCGCCAGACCCGGCTGACTTCCCGGGCATCATGGCCGTCGCCGCCGATGCTCAAACCCGGCGTCCGCACGCGACGGGCTGCGATGAGGACTTTGAGTTCGTCTTCGCACTCGACCTCATCCTCGATGCCGTGGCTCGACTTCACGAGCAGGGATGGCAGTCGCCGAACTGAGCTGCGGCGTACCTCAGCCAGTCACATGAGTCCCAGCTTCACCTGGGAAACATTCGCTTCACCCGGATGA
>CALMMO010000126.1 GCA_937868455.1 uncultured Marmoricola sp. | reverse complement strand
GGATGGTGGACACCCCGGGAGCGATCACGAACGATGTGCGGTCGGCGCGCCGGCCCGCCATCGCCTGCTGCAGCAGCTTCTCGGTGCGAGTGTCGACCGAACTTGTCGCCTCATCGAGGATCAGCAAGTCGGGGTCGCTGAGGAACGCTCGAGCGATCGTGATCAGCTGGCGTTCACCGGCCGAAAGATTCGAGCCTTCCTCGTCGATTTCGGTGTCATAACCCTGCGGCAACGAGTGCACGAACCGATCAACGAAGGTCGCTTGGGCCGCCTGCAGGATCTGCTCCTCGGTGGCATCTGGCGCGCCGTACGCAATGTTGTCGCGGATGGTGCCTTGGAAGAGCCAGGTGTCTTGAAGCACCATGCCGATGCGGCCACGCAACTCGCGCCGAGGCACGCTCGCGATGTCGACACCATCAAGAGTGATCCGGCCCTGGTCGACGTCATAGAACCTCATCACCAGGTTCACCAACGTGGTCTTGCCTGCACCCGTGGGCCCGACGATAGCGACGGTGTGTCCTGGGTCTGCCACTAGCGAGAGGTCTTGGATCAGCGGACGCTGCGGGTCGTAGGAGAACCAGACGTGCTCAAAGCGCACCTCTCCATGGCGGTCGGTTGAAGCTGCGCCATCCTCCTCAACGGGCTCTTCGGGAGCATCGAGCAACTCAAAGACTCGCTCGGCAGATGCCACACCTGACTGCAGCAAGTTAGCCATCGAGGCGACTTGAGTCAGCGGCTGAGTGAACTGGCGGGTGTATTGAATGAACGCCTGCACATCACCAAGAGAGATCGCCCCCGACGAGACGCGCATGGCCCCAATCACCGCGACCACGACGTAGTTGAGGTGCCCAACGAACATCATGATCGGCATGATCAGCCCGCTCACAAACTGGGCACCGAATGAGGTCTTGTAGAGCTCGTCGTTGTGCTCGGCAAAGACTCGCTCGGCTTCGGCCTGACGACCAAACACCTTGACTAGCGAGTGCCCAGAAAACGTCTCCTCAATATGAGCGTTCAGGGTGCCGGTGCGACGCCATTGCTGCACAAACATGCCTTGGGAGCGCTTCATCACGGTGCCGGCAACGACCATGCTGATCGGCACGCTGAGCACAGCCACGCCGGCAAGAAGCGGCGAAATCCACAACATCATGGAGAGTACGGCGATGACGGAAAGCAGAGACGTCAACAACTGGCTCATCGTTTGTTGCAGCGACTGCGAGACGTTGTCGATGTCGTTGGTGACCCGCGAGAGAAGCTCTCCTCGGGGTTGGGAGTCAAAGTAGGCCAGCGGCAACCGGTTGACCTTGTCTTCCACGTCATCACGCATGCGACGCACGGTCGCTTGCACGACGTCGTTGAGCAGATAGCCAGCAAGCCAACCGAGCAGGGCAGCACCGATGTAGATGCCCAGCACCCACAACAGCACTTCGCCCACTGCGGCAAAGTCGACCCCTTGGCCAGGGGTGATGTCGAGCGCCTCCACCATCGAGGCGGTCTTCTCGTTGCCGAGTGCACGCATGCGCTCCACGGCCTGGGCTTTGGTAATCCCAGCAGGCATCTTGCCCCCGATGAGGCCAGCGAAGATCAAGTCGGTGGCCTTGCCCAACACCTTGGGGCCAATCGAGTTGAACACCACGCTGATCACGGTGAGCAGCAGCACGCCGTACACCTTCACCCGGTGGGGTGCCATCCGGTTCATCAGCCGCTTGGCTGAGGGCTTGAAGTCGTGAGCCTTTTGGCCAACCATGGCCCCGCCGAAGGGGCCACCTCGCCCAGGTCCACCTGGTCCGGCTTGCACCCGCTCGGTCTCTTTGAGCTGACCCGGCTTAGCGCCATTAGCCGTGTTACTCATGCCGCCTCCTCCGCGCTCAACTGGGACTCGACGATTTCTTGATAGGTCGCGCATGTGGCCAGCAATTCATCATGAGTGCCGGTGCCCACAATGGACCCGTCGTCGAGGACCACGATCTGCTCGGCGTCTTTGATCGTGCTCACTCGCTGAGCCACGATCACCACCGTCGCATCGCGTGTGACGGGTTTGAGGGCAGTTCTAAGCCGGACGTCAGTCGATAGGTCCAATGCTGAGAAGGAGTCATCAAA
>CALMMO010000125.1 GCA_937868455.1 uncultured Marmoricola sp. | reverse complement strand
TGGCCTTGATGGTGCCGTAGGTGACGATCATCGAGACCCGGTCATCGCCGTACTTCTCAGTGACGTAACGCATCACCTCAGCGCGCCGACGCTCGTCGAAGTCGATGTCGAAGTCGGGCATGGAGACGCGGTCGGGGTTGAGGAAGCGCTCAAAGATGAGTCCGTGAACCAAAGGATCGAGATCAGTGATGCGCATGGCGTAGGCACACATCGAGCCTGCACCTGAGCCACGCCCTGGACCTACGCGAATGCCGTGGTCTTTGGCCCAGCCAATGAAGTCGGCAACGACGAGGAAGTAGCCCGGGAAGCCCATCTTCAAGATCACGTCAGTCTCGAAGTCGGCCTGCTTGCGCACCTCCAGCGGAATGCCGTTGGGGTATCTAATGTGGAGCCCGCGCTCCACCTCTTTGACGAACCACGACTCCTCGGTCTCGCCCTCGGGCACCGGGAAGTGCGGCATGAAGTTGGCCGACTCATCGAAGGTGACCTCACAGCGCTGCGCGATCAGCAAGGTGTTGTCACAGGCCTCGGGAAGGTCGCGCCACAACTCACGCATCTCGGCTGCGGACTTGATGTAGTAGCCATCACCGTTGAAGGCGAACCGCTTGCCACCTTGGTCATAGGTTGGCTCGCTCATCACCGAACCCGACGAGACACACAGCAGGTGCTCGTGCGACGGGGCATCCTCGGGCATCACGTAATGGGAGTCATTGGTCGCGATCAGGGGAATCTGCAGATCGCGGGCTAGCCGCAACAGGTCATCTCGCACCCTGGTCTCGATGCTCAGGCCGTGATCCATCAACTCCAAGAAGTAGTTGTCGCGACCCAAGATGTCTTGGAACTCACCAGCAGCCTTGAGCGCCTCGTCATATTGGCCAAGCCGCAAGCGGGTCTGCACCTCACCACTGGGGCACCCGGTCGTGCCGATGAGTCCCTTGCCGTGCTCTTGGAGGAGTTCGCGATCGATGCGCGGCTTGTAGAAGGTGCCTTCGATGCTGGCGCGTGAGGAGAGCTTGAACAAGTTGTGCATGCCCGCTGTGGTCTCGGCCAGCAAGGTCATGTGCGTGAAAGCACCCGCACCAGAAACGTCATCACCAGTGCCATCACCCCAGCGCACCTTTTTGCGCTCACTGCGGTGCGTGTTGGGGGTGGCGTAAGCCTCCATGCCGATGATGGGCTTAATGCCGTGGGATTTGGCTTTCGACCAGAATTCGTAGGCCCCAAACAGGTTGCCATGGTCGGTCATCGCCAAGGAGTCCATGCCAAGGGCTGCCGTGCGCTTGAACATGTCATCGAGTCGAGCCGCGCCATCGAGCATGGAGTACTCGGTGTGCACGTGCAGGTGCGCGAAACCTTTGCTCGACATTGGTATCCCGACACCCCTTTCCGCTCCAGCCTTGGGCAGGCACATTCACAACCCATGACGTGCCGTGGCGACACATCGTGAGGACTCATCTTTGGGGAAGAGAGGTCAGCCTACGGGAGTCTGTCAGTGCTCACCGACAAGACTCGCTTGGCACAACCTGGCGAGTCACACTTCGAGTTGGAGCCGGTGTGGCAGGCTTCCCCGCGTGAGTATTACAGCGGCCGCTGACGGGTCAGCATTAGGCAATCCTGGACCAGCAGGCTGGGCTTGGTACGTCGACGAAAACCGCTGGGCCAGTGG
>CALMMO010000124.1 GCA_937868455.1 uncultured Marmoricola sp. | reverse complement strand
AACCCCAAACCTTCTGATCCGTAGTCAGATGCTCTATCCGTTGAGCTACAGGCGCTTATCCACAAGGGACTGACAGAGGATAGCGGACGCCGTACATCTAATCGAAATCGGTTTGCTTGCCGACCCTGGTTGACGCCCACGAACCGGCTCTGCTTCACCCAGGCTTTTGTCACATAACCCAGGTTGCAACCTAGGTGAAGTGACAAATTGGGTACTTGACCTGGGATTCCGACGCCTCGAAACGGGCTTCCCTCACGCCCCAACAGGCCAACACCACACTTAGTGAAAAGTGTCACAAGCAGGCCCGAAACCCCCTACTTGATCGATCCAACCGGACGAATCCCCCAAGTGAGCCTGGGCACATTCGGCAACCGAAGCAATCCCAGCGTAGCTTTGGAATGTAGGCAGGCGTCGCGACCAAGCGAGGCCCGTTAAACACATGCGTTGGAAGATCCTTCGAGAGGGAACCATGACCGCCACCACCAGCACCCCCACGACCCACCAGGGCATCTTGAATTTCGTCAATGATGCAATCGCCCTGGCCAAGCCAGATGCAGTTCACTGGGTCACCGGCACCGATGAGGAATGGACCGAGCTGACTGACCTGCTCGTCGACGCTGGCACGTTCGTTCGCCTCAACCCAGACAAGAAGCCCAACTCGTTCTACGCCGCCTCCGACCCCACTGACGTGGCGCGCGTCGAGGAGCGCACCTACATCTGCTCAATCGAGGAGCGCGACGCCGGTCCGACCAACAACTGGATGGACCCCAACGAAATGAAGGGCATCCTCACTCCGCTCTTCGACGGCTCGATGAAGGGCCGCACGATGTATGTCATTCCCTTCGTCATGGGCAACCTTGACGCTGATCACCCGCTCTTTGGTGTTGAGATCACTGACTCGGCGTACGTCGTGTGCTCAATGCGGATCATGGCGGGCATCGGCACCGACGTGCTGCGCAAGATCGAAGACACCAACGCTGAGTTCGTGCCCTGCCTGCACTCGGTCGGTGCACCCCTGGCCGAAGGCCAAGCCGACGTCAGCTGGCCCTGCAGCGAAACCAAGTACATCGTCCACTTCCCCGAAGAGCGCGCCATTTGGTCCTACGGTTCGGGCTACGGCGGCAACGCGCTGCTGGGCAAGAAGTGCTACGCACTGCGCATCGCATCAGCCAAGGCGCGCGACGAGGGCTGGATGGCCGAGCACATGCTCATCTTGAAGCTCACCGCCCCCGACGGCGACATCCGCTACGTCGCAGCTGCCTTCCCGAGCGCTTGTGGCAAAACCAACCTGGCCATGCTCGAGCCGACCATCCCTGGTTGGAAGGTCGAGACCCTGGGTGACGACATTGCCTGGATGCGGTTTGGTGATGACGGTCGGCTCTATGCAGTCAACCCCGAGCACGGCTTCTTCGGCGTCGCTCCCGGCACCAACGAGACCACCAACGGCAACGCGATCAAGACCCTCAACCAGGGCAACTCGATCTTCACCAACGTCGCTCTCACCGAAGACGGCGACGTTTGGTGGGAAGGCCTGGAGAACCCGCCGGCTCACGCCACTGGCTGGAAGGGCGAGCCCTGGACTCCGGAGAGCAAAGAACTCTCTAGCCACCCCAACAGCCGCTACTGCACCCCGATTGAGCAGTGCCCCATCCTGGCCGATGAGTACTACGCACCGGGTGGCGTTCCGATCGACGCCATCCTCTTTGGCGGTCGCCGTAAGACCGTGGTGCCGCTGGTGACCGAGGCACGCGACTGGAACCACGGCACCTTCATTGGCGCCACGTTGTCCAGCGAGACGACCGCCGCAGCCGTTGGCGCTGTCGGCGTGGTGCGCCGCGACCCGATGGCGATGTTGCCCTTCATTGGTTACAACGCTGGCGACTACCTCAACCACTGGATCGAGCTCGGCAAGTCGCACGACGCCGACAAGTTGCCCAAGATCTTCTTGGTCAACTGGTTCCGACGTGACGAGGACGGCAGCTTCTTGTGGCCCGGCTTCGCGGAGAACTCCCGCGTGCTGAAGTGGGTCATCGAGCGCCTCGAAGGCAAGGCTGACGCCATCGAGACCCCGATCGGGTTCCTGCCCACCCCTGGCGCGATCGACATCGAGGGCCTCGAGGGTGTTGACCAAGAGACCTTGGCCAAGGCATTGGCGTTCTCCCCCGACGAGTGGCGCAACGAACTTCCGCTGATCAACGAGTGGTTCGAGAAGTTCGGCGATGACCTGCCTGCGGTCTTGTGGACCGAACTTGATGGGCTCAAAGAGCGCCTGGGCTAGACCTCTTAAGTCACAACGGGCGTTGATCGAAGCGATTCAGCGCCCGTTGTGATTTTTGAAGCTTTTTGTGGGCGCCATTTCCGTGAGGCGTATGGCCATCGCCTAGGTTGGGAGTTACCTTTGGGCAAGAGACAAATCCTGACGCTGTGTCGGGTTTGGTGCGAGCGTCGCTTTGGGGGCGGACATGACTGGACACACGGCTGAGCAGCGAGCGCTGCTTGAGACCGTTGCTGTCGATGTATACGAGCGCGCTGCAACCGCTGGCAAACTGCGCACCTCTGACATTTCTTCTCAAGAGCAACCTGCCTTCGAACTCATGGTGGACCTGGGGTTGTTGCTGCTCGACCCGA
>CALMMO010000123.1 GCA_937868455.1 uncultured Marmoricola sp. | reverse complement strand
GACTTGGTGAGGCACTGCAACTCCGGCTGCCATGAGCATCGCCGGCCAGATCACCGCGTGGAACCGCAAAATGTCCTTGCCAACGAGTTGTACGTCGGCCGGCCACGTCGCTGCGAACTTCTCTTCGTCAGCACCGAAACCGGTCGCGGTGACGTAGTTGAGCAGCGCATCGATCCACACATAGAACACGTGCTTTGAGTCCCACGGCACCGTGATGCCCCAGTCGAAGGTGGAACGGCTGATCGAGAGATCCTCGAGGCCCTGCTTCACGAAGGCGATCACTTCGTTGCGAGCCGACTCTGGCTGCACGAAGGTCGGGTTCTCCTCATAGAGCGCCAGCAGCTTGTCGGCGTACTGCGAAAGAGGGAAGAAGTAGTTGGTCTCACTGACCTGATCGACCACGCGCTCGTGAATGGGGCACAGCCCACCCTCCAGCAACTCAGAGGGGAGCTTGAACTCCTCGCACGCCACGCAGTAGGGACCTTCGTAGTCGCCTTCATAGACCTGCCCGGAGTCGTGGAGACGCTGCCAGAACTCTTGAACTCGCTCGGTGTGACGCTGGTCGGTGGTGCGGATGAAGTCATCGGGTGTCGCGTCGATGACATCGAGCACTGGCTTCCACTCGGTCGCGACAAGTTGGTCGGTCCACTCTTGTGGCGTGACGCCGTTCTCGTGCGCAGCCTGCATCACCTTTTGGCCATGCTCATCGGTGCCGGTCAAGAACCAGGTCTGCTCACCGCGCTGGCGGTGCCAACGGGTGATCATGTCAGCGGCGATGGTGGTGTAGGCGCTGCCGATCGAGGGTGCTGCGGTGACGTAATAAATGGGTGTGGTGACGTAAAACGCCTTAGCGGCCGCAGACATGTCAACGAATCCTAGAGGGGCAAGAGCGGCACGATGGCCACGGTGACGAACAGCAAAGACAGGTAGAGGTTGGACCAGTGGAACAGTCGCATCGGCTTGACCACGCTGAGGTCATCGCTGTGCTGTGCCCGGCGCAACAGCAGGTGTGCCTCCACCAAGAAAACACCGCCCAGAACACAGGCCACAATC
Organism: uncultured Marmoricola sp.; assembly: GCA_937868455.1. Classification (GTDB taxonomy): domain Bacteria; phylum Actinomycetota; class Actinomycetes; order Propionibacteriales; family Nocardioidaceae; genus Marmoricola. The sequence continues at coordinate 5,343 of CALMMO010000123.1, read as the reverse complement.
GGATAAACCGGCCCAGTTGAGGCGATTGGCCAAAACGCCAGTGACGTGGCGACCATGACGTAGGAGTAGATCAAGATCTGCTTGGCCACATCGTGAGCGTTCTTCACCACGGGCAGCATGGGCACGTCGACGCGGGCATAGTCCTCGCGGTATCTCATCGCCAACGCCCAGGTGTGAGGTGGTGTCCAGAAGAACACGACTAGGAAGAGCACCACCGGCGGCCACGCCAGCGAATTGGTGACCGCTGTCCAACCAATCAGAGCTGGGAAGCAGCCGGCCAGTCCGCCCCACACAATGTTTTGTGTCGTACGGCGCTTGAGCACCATCGTGTAGACGAAGAGGTAGAACGCGCTAGCGGCAAGTGCCAGCCCTGCTGAGAGCCAGTTGACCCAGAAGCCGAGCACCAGTGTGGAGACCACGGCCAGCACCAGCCCGAAGATCAGTGCCGAACCCGGTGTGACCACGTGGCGTGGCAGAGCGCGACGACGAGTCCGACGCATTTGCTCATCAATGTCGCGGTCATACACACAGTTCAACGCGTTGGCCGAACCAGCTGAGAGGGTGCCGCCGAGCACGGTGGCGAGCACCAACCCCAGAGGTGGTACCCCTCGATAAGCGAAGAACATCACCGGAACCGTGGTGAGCAACAAGAGTTCGATGACTCGTGGCTTCATCAGCCCGACGTAGGCCGAGAGCACATCAAGAACGTGTGAGCGCGACGTCAAGCCGCCCAGATCAGTCTCGAGGTCCCCTTCGGAGTCGTCGGCGTCGACAGCTGTCTGTGCGTCGCCGCGATTTGTCGCCATGGGTGCGAACATCCTTAGAGCCGGAATGGGGGAACCACGTGATTCTAGCTGGCTCAAGTAGGCTCAGTTTCGCTGCCCTTGACCCTCGAGAGGACCTCGCGTGACCGACGCCCCCGCACTTGACTGGACCGAACTAGACGACCGCGCTGTCGACACCGCGCGTGTGCTGGCCATGGACGCCGTACAAAAGGTCGGCAACGGCCACCCCGGCACTGCGATGAGCTTGGCTCCGGCGGCCTATTTGCTGTTTCAAAAGGTGATGAGACACGACCCAGCCGACCCTGACTGGATTGCTCGTGACCGGTTCGTGCTCTCGTGCGGCCACTCCTCGATCACCCTTTATGTGCAGCTCTACCTCGGCGGCTTCGGCCTAGAACTTGATGACCTCAAGGCGTTGCGGACCTGGGGATCGCTCACTCCCGGACACCCCGAGCACGGCCACACCCGCGGAGTCGAAACCACCACCGGTCCGCTGGGCCAAGGTGTGGCAAACGCCGTGGGCATGGCCATGGCGTCGCGGCGTCACCGCGGCATGCTCAGTGACGGTCCCTTCGACTACAACGTTTATGCCATCGCCTCAGATGGCGACATCGAGGAGGGAGTCGCTAGCGAGGCCTCCTCACTGGCAGGCACGCAGCAACTCGGCAATCTGTGTGTGATCTATGACCGCAACCGCATCTCGATCGAGGGCGACACCGAGATTGCGCTCACCGAAGACGTAGCCAAGCGCTATGAGGCATACGGCTGGCACGTGCAGAACGTGGATTGGACCAACGGCGGCACGGAGTACGTCGAGGACGTGCACGGGCTCTATAACGCCATTGCTGCGGCGAACGCGGTCAGCGACAAGCCGAGTTTGATCGTGCTCGACACCGTCATCGCATGGCCCTCCCCCAACCTGCAAGGCAAAGAGAAGGCGCACGGCAACGCACTGGGTGCCGACGAGGTTGCCGCAACCAAGGTCGTCATGGGCTGGGACCCCGAGAAGTCCTTCGAGGTTCCTGCAGAAGTCATTGCTCACACGCGAGAGTTGCTCACTCGGGGCGCGTCGGTAGGAGCGCAGTGGGATGAGGAATACAGCGCATGGTCCCAAGCCCACCCCGATGCCGCAGCGCTGCTGCATCGCACGCGTTCCCGGGCGCTGCCGGAGGGGTTCAACGACGCGCTGCCGGTCTTCCCAGAGGACGCTAAGGGAGTTGCCACTCGCTCGGCGAGCGGCAAGGTGATCAACGCTATTGCTGGCCTGATGCCCGAACTGTGGGGTGGCTCGGCCGACCTCGCAGGCTCAAACAACACCACCATCGAAGGTGCTCCGTCGTTCGTGCCCACTGCGCGGTCCACTCATGACTGGACCGGAGATCCGGCCAACGGCCGCGTGCTCCACTTTGGCATCCGTGAGCACGCCATGGGCTCGATCATGAACGGCATCACCCTGAGCGGGCTTACCCGTGTGTTCGGCGGGACGTTCTTGCAGTTTGCCGACTACATGCGACCAGCCGTTCGGCTAGCGGCGCTGATGAAGCAACCGACGATCTACGTGTGGACTCACGACTCCATCGGACTTGGCGAAGACGGGCCGACCCACCAACCTGTTGAGCACCTGGCCTCGCTGCGCGCCATGATCGGACTTGACGTCATCCGGCCCGCCGACGCGAACGAGACCTCAGTGGCATGGGGTGCGCTGTTGGCTAACACTGACCGTCCGGCGGCATTGTGTTTGACCCGCCAAAACGTCCCGACGTTTCCTCGTGGTGAGGGTTGGGGCGCAGCTCAGGAGTCGGCCAAGGGCGGTTACATTCTGCACGACTGCGAGGGCACCCCTGACGTCGTACTCATCGGGACGGGCTCGGAGGTTCAGCTCGCCGTCGAGGCCAGTGCAACTCTTGCCAAAGACGGCGTCAAAGCCCGCGTTGTCTCGATGCCATGCATCGAGTGGTTCAACGAGCAGTCGCAGGACTACCGCGATTCGGTCATCCCGCCTTCGGTCAAGGCACGCGTGTCAGTGGAAGCAGGCATCGCCATGGGATGGCGCGACATCGTTGGCGACGCCGGTCGCATCGTCTCCATCGAGCAGTACGGCGCTTCTGCTGACTACCAGCGCATCTACTCCGAATACGGCATCACCGCTGACGCCGTCGTGAGCGCCGCCACCGCGTCAATGTCCGCCGCATCCAACGCCTAGGAGCACCTCATGACTGACAACCTTTCGCAACTCAGCGCCGCCGGCGTTTCGATCTGGCTCGATGATCTCTCGCGCGAACGCCTTGAGACAGGCAACCTCGCAGACTTGGTCGCCAACGATTCGGTCGTGGGTGTGACGACCAACCCGGCGATCTTCCAGGCAGCACTGGCCAATGGTGAGCGCTACAACGCTCAAGTGGCCCAACTGGCTCAGGCTGGTGCCGATGTCAACGAAGCAGTCTTTGCACTCACGACCACCGACGTGCGGGCTGCCTGCGATGTGCTGCGACCTATCTACGACGCGACTGCGGGAGTCGATGGTCGCGTTTCGATCGAGGTCGCACCCGATCTGGCCCACGACACCGAAGGTACGGTGGCCTCGGCACGGGCCCTCTGGGCAGAGGTCGATCGCGCAAACTGCTTAATCAAGATTCCCGGCACCCCAGCTGGGTGCCCAGCCATCACGACCTGCCTAACCGAAGGGATCGACATCAACGTCACGTTGATCTTCGGTCTCGACCAATACAAGGCTGTGATGGAGGCTTACGTGGCTGGCCTTGAGGGTGCCGACGCGGCCGGGCTCGATCTTTCGCAGATCCACTCGGTTGCCTCGTTCTTCGTCTCGCGCGTCGACACTGAGATCGACAAACGCCTCGAGGCGTCCGGTGCTGACGCCTCGCTCTTTGGACGCGCCGGCATCGCCAACGCACGGTTGGCTTATGAAGCCTACGAAGAGTTCTTCTCGGGTCCTCGATGGGAGGCTTTGGCTGCCAAGGGCGCCAACAAGCAGCGCCCCCTGTGGGCCTCCACCGGCGTCAAAAACCCCGATTACAAAGACACGATGTACGTCGTGGATCTGGTGGCTCCTAACACGGTCAACACGATGCCCGAAAAGACTCTCCAGGCGGTCAAAGACCACGGCGTTGTCGCCGGAGATCAAATCACCCCGCATTACGACGAGGCACGAGCCACGCTCGCGGCCCTAGCTGCGGCCGGCATCGACTATGACGACGTCATCGAGGTGTTGATTGCTGAAGGCGTCGACAAGTTCGTAGTCGCATGGGAAGACCTGCTCGCCTCGCTGAACAAGAGCCTGGTGGACGCCAGCTCATGAATACCATTGACCCTGCAAGCACGGCTGCCTGGGGTCAACTAGGTGCCCTGGCTGCGAACTGGACCCCCGATCTTCGCGACTGGTTCGCCAACGACCCTGAGCGCGCCCAAAGGTTTAGTTTCGAGGCGGGCGACCTGTTGGTCGACCTATCCAAGGCCCTCATCACAGACGAGGTCCGCGACCTCCTGCTCGACCTCGCTGACCAGGTTGGGCTTGTTGACCGACGCGAGGCTATGTTCTCGGGCGCTCGCATCAATGTCACAGAAGACCGATCAGTTCTTCACACGGCGCTGCGGCTTCCTCCTGGGGCCACACTCGCGGTGGAGGGGCACGACGTCGCTCCCGACGTACACGCGGTTCTCGAGCGCGTCTATGCATTTGCAGACGAAGTGCGCTCCGGTGCCTGGACTGGCGTGACTGGTCAGCCGATCTCGTGTGTGGTCAACATCGGTATCGGCGGCTCTGATCTGGGTCCGGTGATGGCCTATGAAGCCTTGGCGGGCTACCGAGGCAACATCGAGTGCCGGTTCATCAGCAACATCGATCCCACCGACGCTGCACTCACGCTGGCCGACCTTGACCCGGCGACCACGTTGTTCATCGTGGCCAGCAAGACCTTCACCACCCTGGAGACGCTGACCAACGCGCGATTGTGTCGCTCCTGGTTGCTCAATGGCTTGCTCGAGCAGCGCGCCATCGAGGGCGGCGAGGAGGCGGCTATGGCCGCGGTCGCGAAGCACTTCGTGGCCGTCTCGACAGCACTCGACAAGGTGGCTGAGTTTGGCATCGACCCGGCCAATGCCTTTGGCTTCTGGGACTGGGTCGGCGGCCGGTACTCGGTAGATTCGGCAATCGGCACCTCACTCGCTGTGGCCATCGGGCCTCAGAACTTTGCCGACTTCCTCTCCGGTTTCCACGCTATGGATGAGCATTTCCGCACGGCGCCCATGGATAAGAACGTGCCAGCGCTGATGGGGCTGCTCAATGTTTGGTACACCAACTTCCTGGGCGCCCACACCCATGCGGTGTTGCCCTACGCCCAATTGCTGCATCGCTTCCCGGCGTACTTGCAGCAGCTGACGATGGAATCCAACGGCAAGCGAGTTCGTGCAGACGGCACCGAGGTCACCACGGCCACCGGTGAAGTCTTTTGGGGAGAGCCGGGCACCAACGGTCAGCACGCCTTTTATCAGTTGATCCACCAAGGCACTCGTCTAGTGCCCGCAGACTTCATTGCCTTCG
>CALMMO010000122.1 GCA_937868455.1 uncultured Marmoricola sp. | reverse complement strand
AATACCTAGCAACCCAACACCCTAGGAAAGGTAAGAATGATGCGCGCAAAGCACTTCGTCCATGCATTCGCCGCCGCGGCCGTAGTGACCGCGCTGGCAGCATGCGGGGCCCCTGGCACGAGTGGGGGCAACACGGCCAAGGACGTCGATCTCTCGACGCCTGCGGTCAAGGAAGGCACGATCACGATCGTGACCAAGTTTGCTGATCCGAAGTACGCGCCGTACTTCGAGAAGGTGGCCAGCGACTACGAAGCGGCAAACCCCAAGGTGAAGGTCGATCTCCAACAGGTTGGCGACCAACCGTACAAGGACAAGATCCGGGTGCTGGCAGCATCAAAGAAGATGCCTGACATCTACTTCTCCTGGGCCGGCGACTTCGGCAGCAAGTTCGTTCGAGCAGGTCTTAGCGCCGACTTGTCCTCGGTCATCGCCCCAGACACCGAATGGGGGGCAACGTTCTCTCCGGCAGCCCTCAATGCTTTCAAACTTGATGGCAAGTTCTACGGCGTGCCGATCGACCTCGACGCGAAGTACATGGCCTACAACAAGGCGCTGTTTGCCAAGGTCGGTGCCCAGCCACCCACGACCCTGGAAGAGATGATTTCGACCTGTGGCAAGCTCAAGGCCGCTGGTTACACCCCGATCGCCTTCGGCAACCAGTACGGCTGGCCGGCGATTCACTACATCACTCAACTCAACGCGTACGACGTTCCCGCGGATGTGCGCAACACCGACTATAACCCGGCCACGGGTGCCTTCACCGACCCTGGGTATGAGCAGGCGCTGACCCAGTTCGCTGACATTGCCAAGGCGTGCTTTGCCAAGGGCACCAACGGTCTCTCACACGAGGCTGGCCAAGCAGAGTTCCTCGACAGCAAGGCCGGGATGCACTACTTGGAGTCACTGGAGTTCCAGGTGCTGACTGCCAACGGCGGAGCCTCTGAAGCTCTTGCGAACAACTGGGACTTCTTCCGGTTGCCAGCGCCCGCTAACGCCGCAGGCGACAAGGGTGCCATCACCGGAGCTCCTGACGGATTCATGGTGAATCCACAAAGCAAGAACGCTGCCTTGGCGGTCGACTTCTTGAAGTTCATGACCTCTCAGGAGAATGGCAAGCAGATGGTCAGCCAACTTGGCTGGTTGAGCCCGGTGCAGGGTACGGCCACGTCAGAGAACTCCTTCCCGCAACTGGAAGCGACGCTGGCTGACATCAGCAAGGCCAGCGACTTCGCGATCTGGCTCGACACCGTGACCAACGCAAAGGTTGCCGATGCCTACCTCTCCGGTGTCGAAGGAATCCTCGATGGCTCCAATGACCCGGCTGGCGTCATGGAGAACGTACGAGCAGCAGCAGAGAAAGCTAAATAGCTAGGCACGGTTCACCCGGCCCAGACTCGCTCTGGGTCGGGTGAACAGCCGGAGCTTAAGGTCGTAGTCAGAGCATCTTCGGAGGAGCAATGAACACCGTGCGGCGTCGCCGCTTCTATTCGATTTCGTGGGTGATGCCTGCGTTGGTCTTGCTCGGTGTTTTCGTCTACTACCCGATCATCGACAACATCTGGTTGTCGTTCTTCTCCTGGAGCGCGTTTAGCAGTGCACCCGAGTTTGTGGGTTTGCAGAACTACCAGTCGATGGCTCAAGACGACATCTTTTGGCGAGCCTTGCTCAACAACGTGTGGTACGCCGCAGTGTCTCTCATAGTTCAAGTGGCGCTTTCGCTCGTCCTCGCCGCGATACTCGAGGAGTTTGTGCGTCCGCGCCTTCGCAGCATCTTGCGATCCATCTATTTCATTCCTTCAGTCATCTCGATCACGGTGGCTGGCTTGCTCTTCGCATTCATCTACAACCCACGCTTCGGCTTGCTCAACCGTCTCCTCGATTTTGTAGGGCTGGACGGCTGGCAGCACTCGTGGCTCGGTGAACAGGCCACCGCCATTTGGAGCATCATCGCGATGTCTCAATGGCAGAGTTTTGGCTACACAGCCGTGCTCTTCAGCGTCGCCATACAACGAATTCCCACGGAGTTGTATGAAGCCGCACGTGTCGATGGAGCGGGTCCAGTTAGGTCGTTCTTCACCATCACGGTGCCGATGGTGCGCGAGATGACCACGCTCTTGATCATTCTCACCGTCTCGGGGGCGTTCTTGCTGTTCAACGAGGTCGTCGTGATGACCAACGGTGGGCCAGCCGACTCCAGCCAAGTGTTGGGCACCTGGATGTATCGCAATGCATTCTTGATCGATGACATGGGGTATGCCGCGGCTATCGCAACTGTGATTTTCGTGCTGACGGTGGTCTTCGCGATCATCCAGTTGGTCTATTCGCAACGTCGGCGGGTGGAGATGTGAACGGCGTCGTCGGGCTCGCTCCCAATCCCCGCTCGACCACAGGGCTGGCCCTGGTGCGGTTGGTGGCGCTGCGCACTGTGATGGTGATCGTCTTGGCGGCGCTCGCAGTGGCCGTGGTCTATCCGCTGTTATGGATGGTCTTCTCGGGGTTCAAAACCAACCGTGAGATCTTCTCTAGCCCCTGGTCGTTGCCTACCGAATTGCGCTGGGACAACTTCGTCAGGGCTGGCAATGCCGGAGTGATCAGCTACTTCGTCAACAGCATCATCGTGACGGCCGGCTCGATCGTGACAACGACGCTGATAAGCGCCTGGGCGGCATTTGGCCTGGTGCGAGTGAAGGTGCCGTTCTCAAACCTGGCAACCGGGGTGATTCTTGGTGGTTTGATGATGGCTCCCACTGTGGCTCTGATCCCGCTGTTTGGCCTGCTCCAAGACCTTCACATTTACGACACTCTGTGGGCGCTCATCGTGCTCTACACGGCGTTCCGAATCCCGTTCACAACCTTCTTGATCCGGGCTTACATGGTCGATATGCCAGTCTCGATCGATGAGGCCGCCTACATTGACGGTGCCACCCACTGGCAGATCTTCTGGCACGTGATCTTGCCTTTATGTCGGCCGATCCTGGTCTCTGCGGCCCTGCTCCAAGCACTGTTTGCCTGGAACGAATTCGTCTTTGCGCTGGTCTTCATCTCCACCCGTGAAAACAAGACCCTTCCCGTTGGTCTGGTCGACATGCAAAGCCGACTGCTCACCGATTGGCCGGTGCAATTTGCTGGGCTCACCATGGCAGCGCTGCCGATGATCGTGCTGTTCCTCATCGGCCAGCGACACTTCCTGCGTGGGCTCACCGATGGGTTTGGGAAGTAGATTCAGCTAGCGCGTCCTGGCCATCACTTGCCACTCATCGATCACCTTTCCACCAGTGGTCACGTGCACGGTGTCGGCCAGGTTGATCACGGTGCAGCAATGACAGGGGATCAGTCGGAGTTGTTCGCCGATCTCGGGGCTGGGGCCGCCAGGTTCGAGGGCGAACACTCCATGCTCTTCGCTCAGGAACTGTGGATGCATGTCGGGGCGACCCATGACGTTGATCCAATCCGGTGTGCCCATGCCATCGAGCGCGAGCACCTTGGCCCCGGCGTCCACTACGACTCGGTCAGGAGCAGGTCGTCCAATGACGGTGGTGGCGACGGTGAGGGCACAGGTCTCGTGTGTCGCTACCCCCACTCGGAGGTGGTTGACGTCGTTGAACACATAGGTGCCTGGCCGGATTTCGGTGATGCCAGGCAGCCCGGCCGAGGCTCGCGCCGTCGGGGTTGAGCCGACGCTGACCTCACGCAGGGGGAGGTGCTTGCAGGCCTCGAGGGTGGCGGTCAGGTCGTTGGCTTCGGCGACGGCGTACTCCATCAACTCCTGAGGCGTGCGTGCTCGGTAGGCATGGCCCGCGTGGGAAGAGAGCCCGATCAAATCCACCCCGGGACGCCTGCTGATGCGCTCGGCCAACTGTGCGGCGGCAAGCCCTGGGGGAGTGCCCATGCGGTGCAGTCCAGTGTCGACTTCGAGAAGAACCGGCACTGGGGTGGGGGTGCCAATAGAACTCAGCGCCTCAGCGGCCTCGACCGAGTCGATGACCACCCTGACAGTGACGCGCTCGCGCAACGCAGCCAAGCGCCGAAGTTTCGCCTCACCCAGGATCGGAAAGGCGATGGTGATGTCGCGCACTGAGGTGTGCTCGACCATCACTTCGGCCTCGGACAAGGTGGCACAAGTGAGCCCTACGGCGCCGAGATCGAGTTGGCGCTGGGCTAGTTGAGGCAACTTGTGCGTCTTGATGTGCGGCCGCAAAGCCACGCCACGGGCCGTCGCGAGTGAAGCCATCTCTTCGAGATTGTGCTCAACGCGGCCCAGATCAATCAGTACTGCGGGGGTGTCGATCACGGCTGCCTCATCTCGCTGGAATCACCAGGCCCCGAGTCTAGGGATCAGTGCAACGAGGCGTCCGGAGGAGTGATCTTCCGGGAGTGGAATCGCACCTGGAATCGCGCACCTGTTGGGGCACATGAAAGTGGCCGGGCCGCAGGCGCGAGTTTGGAATCGAGTACTTCGAAGGACTAGTTGTTAATCAACTCGCTAGTCAACTGCTAGCTGTCATCGCCCGTCAGTCGATGACATCGTGGGTGAGTTCCGCGATCATGGACTATGCCAACGAAGCCCACAGGCCGCCCCGTCAGCGACTTCCTCGGAAGCGTCGCGAACCCCGTGCGCCGAGCCGATGCCGAGTCGCTCGTGAGTCTGATGAGCGAGCTGTCCGGGCAACCTGCGGTGATGTGGGGCTCCTCGATCGTCGGGTTTGGTCATCTGCACTACCGGTACGCCAGTGGCACTGAGGGTGACATGCCTGCGATCTCGTTCTCGCCGCGGGCAACGAAACTGGTGCTGTATGTGTTGACCCACGAGGCGGAGGACGACCCGTTGCTGGCCCAGTTGGGGAAGCACTCGACCGGACGTATGTGCCTCAACATCACGAAGTTGGCCGATGTCGACGCTGGTGTGTTGCGTCAGGTCGTCGAGCGCGCTTGGCGTGAGCGCACGGCCGAACACTGAGTTGTCTGTCACTGGGGCTAGGTCGCGCCTGTACGTTCCTTGCGCCCGAGGACGTCATACGACTCGGTCGCCATGACGCTCGTTTCGTATGACGTCTCGGAGTTGCGCAACAGGGCTGCTAGCGTCGCGACTCGTGAGCGACAACTCCTCGGATCGCCAAGTGAGGATCTTGGACGCCGTGCTGGAGTTGCTCTCTACCAAGGGCATTTCGGGGGTCAGCATGCGCGCGGTCGCACGGGAAGCTGGCGTTTCGTTGGGGCTGGTGAACTACCACTACGTCGACAAGGTTGGGCTCATAGCCGCGGCGCTGCGCCGCATCGAGGATGACGACTTGGCCATCGTGGCCCCAGATCCCAGTCTTCCGGCCGTCGACCAGCTCAAAGTTGCCTTGGGTAAGGTGGCTAAGCCAGAGTTCCTCACCGCTCACTACCTGGCTTTGCGGTTGCAGTTGTGGGCGCTAGCCACGGCCAACGAGGAGTTTGCGCGCATCAATGCTGAGGCGCAGGAGAGATATCGACAGGGGCTGGTTGCGCTGATTGCCGGGGCCAGACCGCACTTGAGTCAGGCCGAATGCGCCAATCGCGCCGCTGACATTGACGTGATTCAAAACGGGATTTGGCTCAGCGCGCTGATTGGCATCGATCACCGTGCGGTCGATCGCGCGGTGCGCCAATGTGAGTCGATTGCACTCAGGGATTGAACGATCGTTCAATTTTGATTACGCTCCCGCAATGATTACTGCCGAGGACGTCCGTCAGATCAGCCAGGGTCACCACGTCGACCCAAGTCAGTCGATGTCGCTTCGCTCCTCGGCGTACGTCGAGCAAGCCTGGGCCACGTTGGAGACCACCGCCATCTTTGCCAAGACCTGGCAATGGATCTGTCACGTCGAGAAGCTGGCCAAACCCGGCAGTTACCTCAGTGCCGAAGTCGCCGGCATGCCGATCGTCGTCGTACGCGAACGATCAGGCGGCCTCAAGGCGTTCTACAACGTCTGCAAACACCGTGCCCACGCGCTCGTTCAGGGCGAAGGTGTGACTCGCAATTTGGTTTGTCCCTACCACGCGTGGACCTACGACCTCAGTGGCAAGCTCAAGGCAGCTCGACGCGTCACGATGCCCACGTTCGACAAGTCTGAGATCTGTCTTGACCAAGTGCAGGTCGAGGAGTTTGGCGGGTTTGTCTACGTCAACCTCAACCCCGATGCTGAGCCGTTGCAGGTGCAGGCCGGTGACCTTCTCGCCGAGATTGAGCAGTGGGCGCCCGACGTCGCCAACCTGACTCACGCGAAGCGGTTCAGCTACACCATCAACAGCAACTGGAAGAACGTCATCGACAACTTCTTGGAGTGCTACCACTGCCACATAGCGCACCGGGAATTCGTGGAACTCGTTGACATGGACACCTATGAGGTGAAAACCCACGGGATTTGGTCAAGCCACTTTGCCGACGCCGGGCACCAGGAAAACTCGGCCTATGACGTTTCTGACGCGTTAGTCACCACCCATGCGGTGTGGTGGCTGTGGCCAAACACGTGCTTGTTGAGATATCCCGGCCGGGGCAACTTCATGGTCTTGCAGGTGCTTCCTGATGGCTCCGAGCGGTGCACGGAGACGTGGGACTTCTACTTCGAGACCAGCGACCTCACCCCGGCTGAAGTTGAGGCTGCCAGATACATCGATGAGGTGCTCCAACGTCAAGACATCACCATCGTTGAGAGCGTGCAGCGAGGGATGCGCACCCCCGCCTTCGATCAGGGTCGGATCGTGGTCGACAGTGAAGGGTCGGGACTTTCTGAGCACGGTGTGCACCATTTTCACGGCCTGTTGCTAGATGCCTATGCCAAGGCGGTGCAGTGATGCCCAAGCCGATCATCGTGACCTGCGCACCCACCGGTGGCATTCACACCCCAACGATGTCTGAGCACCTGCCGATCACCCCGCAAGAGATTGCAGCCGCCTCGATTGAGGCCGCCCAAGCGGGTGCCTCGATCATCCATTTGCACGCGCGCAACCCCGAGACCGGGCGCCCTGATCCGCGCCCCGAACTCTTTGCAGAGTTCATGCCCGCCATCTCCGCCCAGTGCGATGCCGTGCTCAATGTCTCCACTGGGGGAGGACTGGGCATGACGCGAGAGGAGCGGCTGCGCGCTGCTGTGGCCACCTCGCCCGAGATGGCGTCACTCAACGTCGGGTCGCTCAACTTTGGCATCTTCCCCATGGCGCAGAAGTACTCCTCTTGGAAGCACCCGTGGGAGCCAGAGTTCTTAGAGATGACACGCGATTTCGTCTTCAAGAACACCTTCGCCGACATTGAGTACGTCGTGAAAACACTCGGCCAAGAGCACGGCACGAAGTTTGAGTTCGAGTGCTACGACCTTGGCCACCTCTACAACCTGGCCTGGTTGATCGAGCAGGGATGGGTGCAGGCGCCGTACTTCGTTCAGATGGTGTTCGGTGTGCTTGGTGGCGTAGGTGCTGATTTGGACAACCTGCAACACATGCACACCATTGCCGACAAGCTGTTTGGCGATGATTACGAGTGGTCGGTGCTTGCAGCCGGTCGCCACCAGATGTCGTTTGCGACCCAGGCTGCGATGCTGGGTGGCAACCTTCGTGTGGGCATGGAAGACAGTCTCTATCTCGGCCCCGGCGAACTCACGGTTACCAACGCGGCCCAGGTGCGCAAGATTCGCGGCATCGTCGAAGCGTTGGGCTACGAACTGGCAACTCCCCAAGAAGCACGCGAGCGTCTAGGGCTGAAGGGTGCCGAACATGTCGGGTTCTGAGAAGGTCGCAGTGCTTGGCGGGGGGCTGATCGGGCGAAGTTGGGCGGCGTTGTTTCGGGCTGCTGGCAAGTCCGTGGCCATCTTTGACCCTGACCCAGCCACCGCCGATCGTTTTGCGCACACATGGGAGTCAGCCGCGCCTGTGCTGGACCGCCTGGGCTTGATGAAGGGGGCAATCCTCGATGTCGAGTTCTGCGCTGACCCCGTCGACACCGTGGCAGGGGCGGTCTTTGTGCAAGAAAGTGTGCCCGAGCGCATCCCGATCAAGCATGACCTCTATGCACTCATCGAGCCTGCACTCGCGCCGGATTCGATCGTCGCATCATCGGCTTCTGGCCTGACGTTGTCGCAACTGCAACCGGGGTGGAAAGACCCTTCTCGCTTTGTGCTGGGTCACCCTTTTAACCCGCCACACCTGATCCCGCTGGTCGAGGTGATGGGCAACGAATTGACATCCCCGGGTGTGGTCGCAGGCGCGAGAGCCTTCTATGAATCGGTTGGCAAGGTCACCATCGAAGTACGCCGTGAGGTGCCTGGCCACGTCGCCAACCGACTCCAAGCCGCCTTGTGGCGCGAAGCGATTCACCTGGTCAACGAAGGTGTCGCAAGCGTCGAAGATGTAGACCGAGCCGTCTCGTCTGGACCCGGTTTGCGGTGGGCCGTGATGGGTCCGACCACCTTGTTCCACCTTGGCGCTGATGAAGGTGGCTTGGCTGAGTTTTGTCGGCGCTACACCGACTCGTTTAACACATGGTGGGCAGATCTAGGCACACCGATGCTTAACGAAGATGTCGTGGCGCTGTTGGTCGCTGGTGTCGCCACGGCGGTCGATGGGCGCTCGGTGGACCAGATGTGTGCCGAGCGTGATGAGGTGCTCACGAACGTCGTGGCAGCAACCCACTCCTAGGAGTCCCTCAAAGGTTGGTGGGGATGTGCATCACGGTGCCGCCATCGACCACGAACTCTGAGCCGGTGGTGAACGACGACTCATCACTTGCCAAGAACAACACGCACGCCGCGACTTCCTCGGGGGTGCCGGGGCGACCGAGCGGGATCGGGATCAGGTTGGGGGGCATTTGGTCTGTGGCGGGGGTGGAGATGCGGCCGGGGTGCAAGGAGTTCGCCCTGATGCCGTGGGGGGCCAGCTCTACGGCGACCGATTTGGTGAGTCCGGTCAGTCCCCACTTGGAGGCGACGTACCCATGCGCCCAGGCGGTGCCGCGCAACCCCTCGATGGAGGAGGTGTTGATGATCGAACCGCCACCGGCAGCAATCATCGAATCGGTGGCCGCTCTGATGCCCAGGAATGCTCCGGTGAGGTTGACGTCGAGCATTTCTTGCCATAGTTCGCGCTTGTAGCGGCCAATCGCGCCGCCGTTGAAGATGCCCGCATTGTTGAAGAGCACGTTGAGTTTGCCGAACTCTGCGACAGTGAAGGCGACTGCTGCGCGCCAATCGGCATCGTTGGTGACGTCGAGGTGCACGTAGCGCGCTGCCGGACCCAACTCGGCAGCCAGGGCTGCGCCCTCTTCGTCGAGTACGTCGCCGATGACGACCTTTGCGCCTTCTGCAACCAGCATCCGGGCACTCGCGCCACCAATGTTTCGGGAGCCGCCGCTAATGAGCACGACCTTGTCATCTACACGTCCCATGAGGCAGAAGATACTCTGACCTGCGTCAGAAACTAGAACATGTTCCACCTACCTTCTGGGAGTCGTCATGGCCATCCGAGTCGCCCAAGTTGCCACGGGTAACGCCGGCAAGCTCACTTTGCGTCAACTCATTGACGACCCCCGTTTCGAACTCGTGGCGGTGAGCACCTCTAACTCAGACAAGGTGGGCAAAGACGCTGGGGAGCTGGCTGGGCTCGACGTGACCACCGGAGTTGTGGCGGTCGGGTCACTTGCGGAGCTCATTGATGCCAAGCCGCAGGTCGCTGTTTATGCCGCGATGGGCGACACCCGCCCGGTCGAAGCAACCAAAGACGTGCGCACGCTGTTGGAGGCCGGCATCAATGTGGTCGGCTCAGCGCCGGGCACGTTGCAGTTCCCGTGGGGCACGATGCCTCAACCCGTGATTGACAAGGTGGAAGCTGCGGCGCAGGCGGGGCAAGCCAGCATCTACATCACCGGAGTTGACCCCGGCTTTGCCAGCGACTTGATCCCGTTGGCGTTGGCCTCCACGTGTCAGCGGGTTGAGAAGATCACGTGTTACGAACTCGCCGACTATGCGACGTACGACGGCGCCGAAGTGATGTTCGACCTGATGGGATTCGGCAAGCCCCTTGGTGAAACGCCGATGCTCTTTTGGCCAGGGGTGCTCGCGCTGGCGTGGGGCACAGCGATCCGGATGATGGCTAAGGGCCTTGGTGTGGAGGTTGATGAGATCACCGAGCACTGGGAGGCTGAGCCAGCCCCAGAGTCCTATGACATCGCGGCCGGGCGGATCGAGGAGGGCACGATCGCGGCGCTGAAGTTCTCCATCACCGGTCATGTGGCT
Organism: uncultured Marmoricola sp.; assembly: GCA_937868455.1. GTDB lineage: Bacteria > Actinomycetota > Actinomycetes > Propionibacteriales > Nocardioidaceae > Marmoricola. Next base: position 3,870 of record CALMMO010000122.1, on the reverse strand, counting down.
GGGCAACCGGCCATCGTCGTCGAACACGTCACCCGCACTCGCGATGACCTGCGCCCCGACTGGGCTCGCCCGGCGGCTGGCGGCGGCTCATATCGCGTGGAAATCGTGGGGGAGCCTAACTACGTCGTCGACATCGTGCCCAGCAGTGAGCACGGCGACCACAATCACGCAGCCATCGTGGCTGCCTGTGGGCGCATCGTGAACTCAATCCCCGACGTGCTCGCCGCAGCTCCGGGCCTTCACACGACCTTGGACCTGCCGCTGCCGACTGGCAACGGCACCTTCAGGAGCGCCTAGCGTCGGTGAGTCGGCAACAGCGTCGACTTGCCGAACAACGACTCCACCAAATCGACAGCCAGGTGGGCAGTCGTCGAGCGGATGTCGAGTGCTGGGTTGAGTTCGACGATGTCGAGTGAGCCGAAGCAGCCCGAGTCGTGGATCATCTCCATGCACAGGTGTGCTTCGCGGTAGGTCGGTCCGCCGCGCACCGGAGTGCCCACGCCGGGGGCGATCGTGTCGTCTAGGAAGTCGAGGTCGAGCGACACGTGCACGTGGGCGTCAGGTTCGAGCCCGGCAAGAGCCTGCTTCATCGCCTTGCGCACGCCAACTTCGTCGAGGTAGCGCATGTCGAAGCACTCGATGCGGTGCTCAGCAATGAGCCCCTTCTCATCGATGTCGACTGAGCGCAAACCAATCTGACGGATGTCGTCCTTGTTGACTGCAGGCACGTGGCCAGCGAGTTCGACCAGCGGTTGTGGGCCGAGCCCGGCAAGCACTGCGACAGGCATGCCGTGCAAATTGCCGGTCGGGGTGGTGCCAGAGGTGTTGTAGTCAGCGTGGGCGTCAAACCAGAGCAAGCGGAACTGTTTGCCGTTGTCACGGCAGTACTTCGCCACTGCTGCGACCGAGCCCATCGCCAACGAGTGGTCCCCGCCCAAGACGATGGGCAAGCGGCCCTTTTCGACCTCGGCGTAGACCGCATCGCGCAGCATGGAGTTCCACTCCACGACCTCGTCGAGGTGGCGGTAGCCATCAACCGGCCCGGTTTCGGGATTGGCGGGGCCGTCGAGATCGCCAAGATCCATGACTTCGTGACCGAATGCTTCGATGGCGGTGCTGATGCCTGCCAGACGCAAGGCCCCGGGGCCAAGGCGGCAACCAACTGTGCTGGCGCCGATGTCTGTGGGTGCACCGATGAGACTGACCTGCATGAGGGACTCTCCAGTGTGCTCGGGTCATGAGGGACCCGCGGACCATCGATCAGGTTAGTAGGGAGTGCGCACGGGCGCCAAACGACGTACTCTGTGCAGCTAGAACCTGTTCTAGTTATCGAAGGGTGTCGCGCGTGCGCAACGGGATTGTCTTGTTCACCTCAGATCGCGGCATCACCCCCGCCGTACTTGGCAAAGCAGCCGAGGAACGCGGCTTTGACACGATCTATGTGCCCGAGCACACCCACATCCCGGTCAAGCGCACCGCTGCCCACCCGGGCACCGGGGATGAGTCGCTGCCTGACGATCGTTACCTGCGCACTCTCGACCCGTGGATCTCGTTGGCGACCGTCGCTCAAGCCACCTCGCGGATCAAGTTATCCACCGCGGTGTCGTTGCCGGTCGAGTCAGACCCGATCACCTTGGCCAAGGCGATTGCCACCCTCGATCACCTCTCCGGAGGCCGCGTCGAGATCGGTGCCGGTTTCGGCTGGAACACTGACGAACTCGCCGACCACAACGTGCCAGCCGAGCGTCGACGCACCGTGCTGCGCGAGTACGTCGAAGCGATGCGAGCCCTGTGGACCCAAGAAGAGGCGTCCTATTCGGGGGACTACGTGTCGTTTGGACCCTCATGGGCCTACCCCAAACCCGCCAAACACATCCCGCTGATTATCGGCGCTGGAGGCGGACCCAAGACCTTTGAATGGATCGCACGTAACGCTGACGGCTGGATGACCACACCCACCCAGCGCGACATCAGCGCTCACATCGAAGCCTTGAAGGTCGCCTGGGCGAACGCGGGACGTGAAGGTCAACCCGAGATCCGCATCCTCATCGCCTTCAAACCCAACCCCGAAGACCTCATGGCCTGGGCAAGCGCCGGCGCCACTGAGCTGATTTGGGGCGTGCCCGACAAGCAACCCGACGAAGTGATCGCATCCCTTGACCGGCTAGCAAGCCGGTTGGGGTTGAGCGGCACCTAAAGACCACTCTGGGGGGATTGGCGACACAACGTCGTACGTGATTGGCAGCAGCCAATTCGTACGACGTTGTGGGTTTTGCAGCGTGTCGGTGAACCGAACGTGATCGGTTAGAGCAGTCCTTCGTCAACCTGTCTTGCGGGCTTCAAGTTGAGAAACGCGCTGGTGAGTGATGCTCAACAATTCGGCCGTTTCGCGTGTGGAGAGCTTCATTGCCCTCAGGGCTGCCACCGCCTCACGGCTGGCCACGGAGGCTTCTTGCGCCGCTTCAGTGGCACGGCTGACCGCTTGGGTGACTCTTTGGACTGCTTCAGCCTCGGCCTTCGGCAACACGGGGTGGAGGGAGACCTCGACGCTTGCGGGATCCACGTCCAACATCAATGCCACTGCATCCGCGACCATCTCACGAACTTGGGTGAGGCGCTTGGCCTGAGTGAAGACACCCTGAACCTCAGGGACCTCAACTGCCCACCAAGCACCGACTCGAGTGCACTTCGCTGTGACGTTCACCGGGTCACTCCCATCTGTTTGAGGATTGCTTTCGCAGTCATTTCGTTCACCTCGTTGTGACGCGGCACAACCGTTCGCTGGTTGCCGATCACGACCTTGGTGTGTGAGCCGCCTTCGGTGAGCACCATGTCAGCCCCTACCTTTTTGGCGTGCTTGGCAAGCCGTCGCATCAACTCAGCTCGCTTCACCAAGTCTAAGGCTAGGCCTATTGCCAAATCAAGGCAATAGGCCTAGCCGAAACTGATTGTTCCCCCTACAGAACTTGCGGCGCCATACCTTCGTGGGCGGCAGCGATCAGGTGGTCTGGTCCTCGATGGGTGCGTCGGCTGCGTTCTTCTTGATCGACTCAATGCCATTGAGTGCGCTGGCCTTGGATTCGTAGGCCTGGCCTTGAGCGATCACTTGGCCGTTGCCAGCCTTGAGGCGGAAACGGAATTTGCCGGATGCGTCTTCGTAGAGTTCGAACTTGCCTGCCATGTCGAGCCTCCCGTGGAGTAGTGGGCTCCGAGGTGGAGCGCACTACCCAACCTAAGTGCTCATGGCTAAGCAGGGAACGTCACGGATCTAAGAATTGGTGAAGCTAAATCCAGGACTTAAACCAGATGCGCTGCAACCACTCTGCGGTGGTGAGCAGGCCATCGGTCCACACCGGCCAGAACCACCAGAACGCGACGGTGACGAGGACGAGGTAGCACGCGACCAGGGCGGCACCGACTTGTCGGCGCTCAGACGGGGCTTGCTCGGAGCCCATGATTCGTCCCAACGTCAGGGTCAGGCCCAGGATCAAGAAGGGTTCGATGCAGATCGCGTAGTAGGAGAAAATTGGCCGGCCATCGTTGGGCACCCAAGTGAGCCAGGTGACCAGAACGCACACGACCACCAGGCCAAAGCGCCAGTCGCGGCGAGCGATCCAGGCAAAGATTGAGTACCCAAACGCGACAGTGCCTGCCCACCACACGAGCGGGTTGCCCAGCAGCAGGATTTGTCGCAGGCACGTGCTTCCTATGGCCGCCTCACAGCCTTGAGCACCCGGTTTGATGTTGAGTTGGGCATCAACGCCGACCGGGCGTTGCTGGAGCAACCAACCCCATGGCTTGGACTGGTAGGTGTGGGTGGCGTCATCGAGGAACTTGGTGTGGAAGGCAAAAACGTCGTGGTGGTAGTGC
>CALMMO010000121.1 GCA_937868455.1 uncultured Marmoricola sp. | reverse complement strand
CGCTGGCGGTCAGGATGAGGCGACGTACTTCGGCGGCGGAGCCGCCCCGCAAACACTGCGCGACCGCACTGTGCTCAGAATCGACAGCGATGATTTGTCCTGGGCGCGCCCGGGAGGTGACAACCTGGCCACCGATGATCAGGCTCTCTTTATTGGCCAACGCCAGATATGAACCGGCCTCCAACGCCGCGATGGTGGGGCGCAACCCCACCGCCCCGGTGATGCCATTGAGCACGGTGTGACAAGGCATGGAGGCAGCTTCGACCGAGGCAGACTCCCCGATCCCATGGAATGCCGGAGCGAACTCGCGCACCTGAGACTCAAACAACTCAGGGTTGGAACCACCAGCGGTCAGCGCAACCACCCTGAAACGGTCGGGGTTGGCGCGGACCAAGTCGAGGGCTTGCGTGCCAATGCTCCCGGTCGATCCGAGTATGACGATGTCGCGAGGGCTCACGGGCGCATTGTGTCGTACCCGAGACCGTCACCAAACAGCAACCTTCGCGTGGCCAGCCCTCATAGCTTGGTGCGCTACGTTCGAGAGGAAGTCGGGCGACCTGTCCTGGCCAGCCCGCATCGAAAGAAGGGTTGTGACATGCAGTTGACTCGTGTGGCCGCAGCGGCTCTCACCGCTTCGGTATCGCTTTTCGCTCTAACGGCTTGTGGACCGCCGTCAAGTTCCTCTGACAACGCTGGTAGCGATGCTGCGAGTGCCAAGTCGGCCGAAGATTTGGGTGGCATGGACGCGTTGATCAAGGCCGCGCAGAAGGAAGGCGAACTCAACGTCATCGCCTTGCCTCCCACATGGGCCAACTACGGCGAGATCATCAAGACGTTCGCCGACAAGTACAAGATCAAGGTCAACAGCGCGTTACCTGACGCAGCAAGCCAGGACGAAATTAACGCTGCCAAACAGCAGAAGGGCAAGTCGACGGCCCCCGACGTCTTCGATGTCGGCCAGTCTGTTGCGTTGGCCAACACCGACATGTTTGCGCCCTACAAGGTCGCAACCTGGGGCGACGTTCCCGACGGCTTCAAGGAAGAAACCGGGTTGTGGGTCAACGACTACGGCGGCTACATGGCCATCGGATACAACTCCGACAAGGTTCCCGACGTCACCAAACTCTCTGACCTCCTGGCCCCTGAGTTCAAGGGCGCCGTCGCACTCAACGGAGACCCAACCCAAGCTGGCGCGGCGTTCTCAGGCGTGATGATGGCTGCGTTGGCAAACGGCGGCTCGGCAGATGACATCGCTCCTGGTGTGAACTTCTTTGAGAAGTTGAAGAACGCCGGCAACTTTGTCGCAGTTGACCCGACCCCGGCAACGATCGAGTCTGGTCAGACTCCGGTCGTGCTCGACTGGGATTACCTCAACGCTGCAGAGACCGCCAAGCTGCCGAGTTGGAAGGTCGTGATCCCCAGCGATGGCGCACCAGTGGCTGGCTACTACTTCCAGGCCATCAACAAGGATGCACCTCACCCGGCTGCTGCCCGGTTGTGGCAGGAGTTCCTGTACTCCGACGAGGGGCAGAACCTCTGGCTGGCTGGCGGGGCTCGTCCGATCCGTGGCGACGCCATGGCCAAGGCTGGAACCATCGACAAGGCCAAGTGGGATGCGCTTCCGACGGTTGCTGGCACGCCAGTAACCCCGACCGAAGCACAGAACAAGGCTGCTGCTGACTACCTCGCCGCTAACTGGGCGAAGGTCGTCGGCTGATCTGCCAATGACAATGTCGTTCACCAGGGGCAGCGTGCGCAACGCGCTGCCCCTGGTGCCGTTCTTTATCTTCTTGCTGATCTTTTTGATCATTCCGACCCTCAGCGTGGTCAACGGATCGATCAGCCAAGACGGCTCCTACAGCCTGGACAAACTGGCCGCACTGAGTGATGGCGCTGCCATGGGCGCCTTGCTTAAGAGCGTGCTGCTCTCAGCTGTGACTGCCGTGATCGGTGCAGTGCTGGGCGCTGTGCTGGCCTGGCTCATCGTTTCGAGCCCATCAACGTCGGTGTTTCGCCGGGTCGTTACCTCGATCTGCAGCGTCTTGGCACAGTTTGGCGGGGTGGCCTTGGCGTTCGCCTTCATCGCGACCATCGGCTATTCGGGTGTGCTCACCGCGTGGTCTAAGAGTGTGGGCGGACCCGACCTTTATGGCACGGGCTGGCTCTACAGCGTGACGGGCTTGATCTTGGTCTACACCTACTTCCAGATCCCCTTGATGGTCATCGTGTTCTTGCCGGCTCTAGAGGGTTTGCGGGTGCAGTGGCGTGAAGCGGCCGTGTCGTTGGGGGCTACGTCGCGCCAGTACTGGACCCAAGTCGCCGGACCACTTTTGGCACCAGCGTTCCTCGGGGCGACTTTGTTGCTCTTCGCCAACGCTTTCGCCGCATATGCGACGGCAGCGGCTTT
>CALMMO010000120.1 GCA_937868455.1 uncultured Marmoricola sp. | reverse complement strand
GTCACAACGCACCCCGAAATAGTTCTGCACCCGGCGCTCAGTCGGTAGACCGTTGTCATCCCAACCCATCGGGTAAAACACCTCTTTGCCCCGCATCCGCTGGAAGCGGGCGATCAAGTCAGTGTGGGTGTAGGAGAAGACGTGACCCACGTGCAGGCTGCCCGACACCGTGGGTGGTGGGGTGTCGATTGAGTAGATGTGCTCGCGCGTCGCCGTACGGTCAAAGGCGTAGGTGTTGTCGGCCTTCCATTGGGCTGCCCACTTGGCTTCGAGGCCTTCCAGCGCTGCCCGCTCGGGTACGACGACGTCGCGAGGAGCCGAAGTCGTGGTGGGGGGCGGCGTTGGTGAGCTAGTCATGGGGCGAAGTCTAAGGAGGCTTGGGCGACCTGCGAAAACGAGGCAGGGGCTCGTGAGCGCCTAGACTGCTCGGGCTATGTCACAAACCAATCCTCGCCCCGCAGCCACCTACGCAGAGGCGCAGGCCGCACTGCTCTCCCGCTGGCCCGAACACAAACTAGATCCGACTCTTGAGCGCATCGCTGACTTCTGTTCAGTGCTGGGTGATCCGCAGACTAATTACGACGTCGTGCACATCACCGGCACCAACGGCAAGACATCGACTGCACGCATGGCCGAGCAGTTGCTCATCACCATGGGTTTGCGCACGGGCCGGTTCACCAGTCCACATCTGACCTCGATGACCGAGCGGATCAGCCTCGATGGCGAGCCGATTTCAGAAGAGCGATTTGTTGACGCATTCAACGACATCGCGCCCTATACCCACGTGGTTGATGGCCATCACGATCACCCACTGAGTTTCTTTGAAACGGTGGTCGGCATGGCCTACGCAGCCTTTGCTGATGCGCCCGTTGATGTCGCCATTGTTGAGGTCGGCATGGGAGGTGCCTGGGACGCCACCAACGTTGCAGATGGGGCCGTTTCGGTGTTGACCCCCATTGGCTTAGACCACGCCCAATACCTCGGCGACACGAGCGCTGACATTGCTCGCGAGAAGAT
>CALMMO010000119.1 GCA_937868455.1 uncultured Marmoricola sp. | reverse complement strand
GCGGTACGTCGGGTCGCCGCTGCCTCGGCGAAGGCCAGCCAAATTGAGCGCGATCGAGCAGCGCCACGAGGGCTCCCACTCTCGACTCAGCGGACTCACTCGCGCAGCCTAGTATTCAATGTCCCCATGCAGTTTCTCGACGTGGTGCTGACCATCGGCCAGATCCGATCGACCACGTCGCGCACCGCGAAGGCGCACGCGGTCGCCGAGTGCCTGGCGGCTGCCAGCATGGATGAGATCGGAGTTGTTGCTGCATTCCTCTCCGGGCGACTCGCTCAACGCCGTACTGGCGTGGGGTGGGCCTCACTCACCGATCTGCCGGAGCCTGCTCAATCAGCGTCGTTGAGCGTCAGTGAGGTTGACTCAGCGATGGCCTCGCTACAGGCGTTGAGTGGGTCAGGGTCATCAGCCCAACGCGCCGTCGAGGTAGCCCGGCTCTTTGCTGCCGCCACTGGTCCAGAGCAGTCGGAGTTGCGGGCTTTGATGCTGGGCGACCTGCGCGCAGGTGCCAAAGAAGCGACCGTCGTCGAGGGCATCAGCCGAGCCTTTGATGTCCCGTTGGCGCAGGTGCGCCGCGCCGTCATGCTCACCGGCTCGGCTCCCCGGGTAGCCCAACTTGCCGCTGCCGGGGCTGACCTAACCGGCCTGACGTTGGAGGTGGGCTCCCCTGCTCACCCGATGCTTGCCTCCTCAGCGCCATCGGTTTCTGAGGCAGTGAGCCAGGTGGGATTGCCGTGCGTGGTGGACGCGAAATTGGACGGCATCAGAGTGCAGGTGCACCGCCGAGGTGATCAGGTCAGCGTGTGGTCGCGCACTCTTGATGACCTCACGGGACGATTCCCCGCCATCGAAGCCGCCGTGCTCGCCCTGCCAGTGCACCAGGTGGTGCTCGATGGCGAAGGTCTTTCGATCGGTGCAGATGGGCGTCCCAGCCTGTTCCAAGACACCGCTGCGGGGATGCACCCCTTGCAGCCGTTCTTCTTCGACGTACTGCACATCGACGGCGAAGACCTGCATGACCAGAGTCTTGCCCAGCGGCGAGCCAGGCTTGAGCAGGTGGTGCCTGATTCGCAGCGCCCATTTAGCCAAGTGGTCAGCTCACACGACGAGGCCGAAGCTGTGTGGACTAGCACTCTCGCGGCCGGGCATGAGGGCGTCGTTGTCAAGTCATTGGACGGTCG